>CAKQSU010000081.1 GCA_934273135.1 uncultured Clostridia bacterium | reverse complement strand
GCGTGGAAACGCTGGAAAAGGCTATCGCAAGAGTCAAAGAGGCGCAGAAGATTTTCTCGACCTACACTCAGGAACAGGTTGACAAAATTTTCCTCGCAGCCGCTACGGAAGCTAACAAGATGCGTATTCCGCTTGCCAAGCTTGCCGTCGAAGAAACGGGCATGGGTATCGTAGAAGACAAGATAATCAAGAACCACTTCGCTTCGGAATACATTTACAACAAGTACAGAAACGTTAAAACTTGCGGCGTTTTGGAAGAGGACAAGGCTTACGGCATCAAAAAGGTTGCCGAACCTATCGGCGTAATCGGCGCGGTTATCCCGACGACTAACCCGACTTCCACCGCAATATTCAAAACGCTTATCGCGCTCAAAACGAGAAACGGCATTATCATAAGCCCGCACCCGAGAGCAAAACATTCGACGATTGCCGCCGCCAAGGTCGTTCTCGAAGCCGCCGTTAAAGCCGGCGCGCCCGAGGGCATTATCTCCTGGATAGACGTTCCGAGCCTTGACATGACCAACCTCTTGATGAAAGAAGCCGACATCATTCTTGCTACCGGCGGTCCCGGAATGGTCAAAGCGGCGTATTCTTCCGGCAAACCCGCGCTCGGCGTAGGACCCGGCAACACCCCCGCCATAATCGACGATTCCGCGGACATCACCCTTGCGGTCAACTCGATTATCCACTCCAAAACGTTCGATAACGGTATGATTTGCGCTTCCGAGCAGTCCGTAATCGTTCTCGAAAAAATTTACGACGCCGTTAAGGAAGAGTTTGCGAACAGAGGTTGCTACTTTTTAAACGAAGAAGAAACCGAAAAGGTAAGAAAAACGATTATCATCAACGGCGCGCTCAATGCGAAAATCGTCGGGCAGAAAGCCGCTAAGATAGCAGCTCTCGCGGGCGTTACCGTTCCCGAGGGGACTAAGATTTTAATCGGCGAAGTAGAAAGCGTAGAACTTTCCGAAGAATTCGCGCACGAAAAACTTTCTCCGGTACTCGCAATGTACAAGGCGACCGACATCGAAGACGCTTTCTCCAAAGCCGAACACCTTATCGCCGACGGCGGTTACGGTCACACTTCGTCCATTTATCTCGACGTAGCCAAAGAGCAGGATAAACTCAAAGAATTCACCGAGAGAATGAAGACTTGCCGTATCCTCGTCAACACCCCGTCTTCTCAGGGCGGCATCGGCGATATTTACAACTTTATGCTCACCCCGTCCTTGACGCTCGGCTGCGGTTCGTGGGGCGGCAACTCCGTATCGGAGAACGTAGGCGTAAAACATCTTATAAATATCAAAACGGTTGCCGAAAGGAGAGAAAATATGCTTTGGTTCAGAGCGCCCGAAAAGGTTTACATTAAGAAAGGCTGCTTGCCGGTAGCTCTCGACGAGCTTAAAACGGTTATGGGCAAGAAGAAATGCTTCATCGTTACCGACAGCTTCTTATATCACAACGGATACACCAAACCCATCACCGACAAACTCGACGAAATGGGTATTCAGCACACCACGTTCTTCGACGTAGCGCCCGATCCTACGCTTAAATGCGCTAAGGAAGGCACCGCGCAGATGAGAGCTTTCGAACCCGACTGCATCATCGCTTTGGGCGGCGGCTCCGCTATGGACGCAGGCAAGATTATGTGGGTTATGTACGAACACCCCGAAGTCGACTTCATGGATATGGCAATGCGCTTTATGGATATCAGAAAGCGTGTTTACACCTTCCCGAAGATGGGCGAAAAGGCTTACTTTATCGCTATCCCGACTTCCGCCGGTACCGGCTCCGAAGTTACGCCGTTCGCGGTTATCACCGACGAGCGTTCGGGCATCAAGTATCCGCTTGCAGACTACGAACTTCTTCCTAAGATGGCTATCATCGACACCGACTTCCACATGTCCGCTCCTCGCGGCTTGACGGCGGCTTCCGGTATCGACGCCGTATCGCACTGCCTCGAAGCTTACGCTTCCATGATGGCAACCGATTATACCGACGGCTTGGCTTTAAGGTCCATCAAGAACATATTCACTTATTTGCCCAGAGCTTACGACAACGGACAGACCGACGTCGAAGCGCGTGAAAAAATGGCTAACGCCGCCACTATGGCAGGTATGGCTTTCGCTAACGCGTTCCTCGGCGTATGCCACTCGATGGCGCACAAGCTCGGCGCGTTCCACCACATTCCTCACGGTATCGCAAACGCTTTGATGCTCGACGAAGTTATCCGCTTCAACTCCGCGGAAGTTCCCGCTAAGATGGGTACCTTCCCGCAGTACGCTTATCCGCACACGCTTGCAAGATACGCCGAAGTTGCCGACTATCTCGGAATAAAGGGCGAAACCGACAAGGAAAAGGTAGAAGGACTTATCAAAGCCATTGACGAACTCAAAGCAAGAGTAGGCATCAAGCCGACCATCCGCGATTACGTTCCGGACGAAGCCGACTTCCTCGCTCGCCTCGACGCTATGGTTGAACAGGCATTCGACGATCAATGCACCGGCGCGAACCCCCGCTATCCGCTCATGAGCGAAATCAAACAGATGTATCTTAACGCTTACTACGGAAAAGATACGTTCAAGGAAGCGGACGTTCCTTCCGCAAAGGACTTTGAAAAGCCCGTCGAAGAAGAAGTCAAAAAAGCTTACCGCAGAGCAAAAAGCGGTTTGAAAAAAGCCTAATCAAAGGAGGATCAGATGATGAAACTTGACAGAATTATTGCCGTAAGAACAAGCAAAACTGTTTACCGCGACGGAGAGGACTGCATAAAAGTCTTTGACGAAGATTACTCTAAGGGCGACGTTTTGAACGAAGCTTTGAACCAGGCGAGAGTAGAAGAAACGGGGCTTAACATTCCGAAGATTAAAGCCGTAACGACTATCGACGGAAAGTGGGCAATCGTCTCCGAATACGTCAAGGGTAAAACGCTTGACCGTCTTATGGAAGAAAACCCCGACAAAAAGCACGAATATCTCGAAATGTTCGTCGATTTGCAGATAGAAATTCAAAAGCACACCTGCCCGCTTCTTCGCAAGCTCAAAGACAAGATGAACGCTAAAATTTCCGAAGCCGACCTCGACGCGACCACCCGTTACGATTTGCACACCCGCCTCGAAGGCATGCCCAAGCACAACAAGCTTTGCCATGGCGACTTTAACCCCTCCAACGTCATTATAGACGAAGAGGGCAAAGCCTACGTCATCGACTGGGCGCACGCCACGCAGGGCAACGCTTCCGCGGACGTTGCGAGAACGTATCTTCTCTTCTGGCTTGCCGGCGACATTCAGGGCGCGAAGGATTATCTCGATCTCTTCTGCAAAAAGACCGACACCGCAAAGCAGTACGTTCAAAAATGGATGCCGATAGTTGCCGCTTCTCAATCCGTTAAGGGCAACGAGAAAGAAAGAGAATTCTTGCTTTCGTGGGTAGACGTAGTAGACTACGAATAATTAAGTCCTGAAAATATATAGGGAGACTACAAATATGATAAAAGTTACCGTTTGTATCGGAAGTTCCTGCCACATCAAAGGCTCGCGCCAGGTCGTAGAACAGCTTCAGTATTTGATTGCCGAAAACAACCTTAAAGACAAGGTCGAACTCGGCGGCACGTTCTGCATGGGCAAGTGCCAGGAAGGCGTTTGCGTCACCGTTGACGACAAATTCTTCTCGGTAAGCCCCGACACCGTAAAAGAATTTTTCGAAAAAGAAATTCTTAAGAGAATATAAAAATGCTTATCGTCCAGATTTGCGTAGGGAGTTCCTGTCACTTAAAAGGCGCGCCGCGCCTCGTGGAGCTTCTCGAACAAAAAGTTAAAGACGAACGCTTAGAAGACGAAATCGTGCTTACCGGCTGCTTTTGCGCCGGTAAGTGCAATCGAGTCGGCGTAACGGTAAGCGTCAACGACGACGTTTACACGGGAATAACGCCCGAAGGATTCAACGAATTCTGGGCGGGTGTTATCTTGCCCGCAATAAAAAAAGATAAAGGGGAATAAGAATGGCAGACTATCTTACTCTCAAAAAATCGAACTGTAAAAACTGCTATAAGTGCATAAGGCACTGTCCCGTCAAATCTATTCGTTTCTCGGCTAACCAAGCCCACGTTATAGGAAACGAATGCATTTTGTGCGGACAGTGCTTCGTCGTATGTCCGCAAAACGCGAGAGAAATTTCAAGCGAAGCGGAAAAAGTGAAAGTTTTAATTCAATCGGGCGCGCCCGTTTACGTCAGCCTTGCCCCGTCGTTTATCGCAAACTATCGGGGAGTGGGGATAGAGAGCATGAAAAAGGCTCTTTTATCTCTCGGGTTTAAGGACGTCGAAGAAACGGCGATCGGCGCGACGATTGTAAAAAAAGAATACGAAAGAATGATAAAAGAGGACAAGCGCGACGTAATCATATCCTCGTGCTGTCACTCTATAAACCTTCTTATACAAAAATATTACCCCGCCGAACTTGCCTGCCTTGCGGACGTTCTTTCGCCGATGCTCGCGCACGCAAAGGACATCAAGCTTCGCTTTCCCGAGGCAAAAGTTGTCTTTATCGGTCCGTGTATAGCTAAAAAGGACGAAGCGGCTTTTTACGACGGTTACGTAGACGCGGTGCTTACCTTTAAGGAACTCACCGACCTTTTCAAAGCCGAAAACGTCGTTTTGGAAAAGACTTTGGACGAAACGGAAAATTCGAAGGCAAGATTTTTTCCGACGACGGGCGGAATTTTAAAGACTATGGATACGTCTTCTTCCGACGGCTACACCTATCTTGCGATAGACGGCGTGGAAAACTGCATATCCGCGCTCAAAGACATCGAACAGGGCAAAGTACATAATTGCTTTATCGAAATGTCCGCTTGCGTCGGCAGCTGTGTGGGCGGACCCGTAATGGAAGATTACCGCCGCGCGCCGATAGAGGACTATATGGCGGTGTCCTCTTACGCGGGCAAGAAAGATTTTGAAGTCGAGCAAATGGATTCTTACGACGTTAAGAAGCATTTTGCGCGCATAGAACTTCGCAACGGCGTTCCGAGCGAAGCCGAAATTAAAGAAATTCTCAAAAAAATGGGCAAGACGCGCCCCGAGGACGAGCTTAACTGCGGCTCTTGCGGGTACGACACTTGTCGCGAAAAGGCGATTGCCATTTACCACGGCAAAGCGGAAATTTCCATGTGCTTGCCGTACTTAAAGGAAAAAGCGGAAAGCTTTTCCGACTGCATTGTCAACAACACGCCGAACGGGCTTATCGTTTTGAACGACAAGCTTGAAGTTCAGCAGATTAACGTTGCCGCAAGAAAGATAATGAATATTCGCTCCGTTTCCGACGTTTTGGGCGACCAGGTCGTCAGAATTTTAGACCCGGGAATATTCATGAAAGTGCTTGAAACGAAAAGAAGCGTTAGAAATCAGAGAACGTACCTTGCGGAATATAAAAAATACGTCGAACAGACCGTCGTTTACGACGACGCGTACCAGCTCCTTATCTGCATTATGCGCGACATAACGGACGAGGAAAACGAACGCGAGAAAAAGGAAAGCATTTCCCGCCAGACGGTCGAAGTCGCCGACAAAGTCGTCGACAAGCAAATGCGTATCGTTCAGGAGATAGCTTCGCTCTTAGGCGAAACGGCAGCCGAAACGAAAATCGCTTTGACCAAGCTCAAGGAGTCGATAACCAATGAATGATTTATGCGTGGAGATAGGCTATAAAAGCGTAAACCATATAGGCGAACAGCTATGCGGCGACCACGTTGACGTTGTGGAAAGCGGCGAAGATTCTTCCGTAATAGTGCTTGCCGACGGACTCGGCAGCGGCGTTAAGGCGAGTATTCTTTCCACTCTCACTTCAAAAATCATTTCAACCATGATGGCGGAGGGGCTTTCTTTGGAAGACTGTGTTTCGACGATTGCCGCAACTCTTCCTATATGCTCGGTGCGCGG
>CAKQSU010000080.1 GCA_934273135.1 uncultured Clostridia bacterium | reverse complement strand
CGAGCCGCCCTCGACTATGTCGTTCGTCAGAACGTAGTTCTCATACGGTGCGAGGTTCACGTTCTGCAGTTCTTCGAATGTGGAAATCGGTTTTGCGTATCTTGCATAAAGCGTTTCGGCTTTTTCTATAACGGTTACGGGGTAGCCGTTTTCCGTTTCATAGTGGCTGAAAACAAGCCCCTGCGCGTTCGGAGTCGGATTTTCGAGTTCTTTTGTTAATCTTCCGAAAGGAACGTTTACAATCGATTTTTCGGTGTTTCCGTCGGCGAATTTTCCGTCGCCCGCGACGAGTTTTATTTCAAAAACATCGGCGTCGGGTTCATAAACCGCATAATATGTCGTTTTTACCGAATAAACCGTCTCGGCGAGTTGTTCCCGCGTTATGAGGTCTTTGCCGTCCGTAGTCCACCCGACAAACTTCATACCCTTGCAGGCGGGGACTTTGTCGAAATCAATCTTTTCGCCCGCAACGCCGTAATCGGAGATTTCAACGCTGCCGTCGGCAAAGGTTTTTATACCCGTAAGGTCGCCGCCGTCGTCCTCTCTATATGATTCTGCGCGGAACGTGAGATGAACTTTTACCGTCGTGTCGTGAACGTAAACGCCGTAGAAAACGGTGTCCTCGGTAAAGGTTATTTTCTCGCCCGCCTTGACCGAAACGGGCGCGCTCCCGTCCGTCGGCTTGGTTTCCCAGCGGTCGAAGCGATAGTAGTTTGCGCTGTAATAATCAACGTTCGGCGCGGTCATTGTCGAGCCGTAAGCCTCGTAATAATTCGCAACGTGCCTAAAACCGCTCATAAAGCCGTTACAAATCACGCCGTCTATCTTCGTGCCGTCAAGCTCGAAACATTCTCCGTCCGAGACGAACGCAACGTTGACGATTTTCGGCGTGGCGGGCTTAAACACGATTTCTACCGTCGCATTATTGTCGAAAGGTATATACGCCATATACCCGTCGTTATAAAAAGCAGATCTTAGTTCTTCGCCGTTTACCGTCCATTTTAGATAGTCGGGAACGAAAGTTTTGGACTTGCTGTCCACGTCGAACTTATTCGCCGTCAGATAGTACCCTCTGCCATACAAATCGCTTACTTCAAGCTCGGTTTTTGTCTTGTCGCCGCCGAAGTAAACGTTGCCCGTGCCGTCGGATTGTTCCGTCTGAACTTTTCCTTTGAACGTAAGCGTTATCGTGGCGGGAGAAAGCGAATAGTACGCGTAATAAGTTACGTCCTCGCCGCCGACTTTTAAATCTTCTTTGGCTACGGCGTGACTAAGCGAATACGGAATCGTCGTCCAGCAAATGAAAGAAAATTTTCCTTTTTCGTTCGAATAATCTTCGGCGGTGACGTCCGATATATCCTTGCCGTAAGTTTCGACTTTTTTAAGCGTTTTTTCGCCGCCGGCAAAATGTCCGTCCAAAGCGTCGAAAGTCACAGTGTGCCGTTTATATTTTTCGTTAAATCTCGCCTTGAAAAGTATGTAAGTTTTCACGTTGCCCGCCGCGTCTTTTTCCGTGCCGATAACGTAAGTACTTTCATCTACTCCCCAATCCTCGAATTCATACTCGTAAACGCCGTTTACGTCGCCTCTCTCGGGTGGCGTGATTTTTTTGTCTTTTATAACGTCCGCAAGCGTTTTACCGAAATAATCGCCCTCTATTATCTTATAAAAATATTCGTAGCCGTAATCCCCGACGCTGACGAACGCAATCGTCGGCATAACCGTTTTTTCCGAGAATATCGGCGTATAAACCTCGTTTTTGACAAACGCTATGCGTATCCCGTAAGGGTATTCGTCGCCGAACGAATTTTTCCAGCCGTAGAACGAATAATACGTTTTGCTTTCGTTGTCGAAGTAATCGTTGAGCTTAGGGAGCGAATAAAACGCCGTTTCGTCGGTCGAACCGAAGGTCCAGGTTTTTCCTTTTGCCGTATGCGTTCTGCTGCCGTCCGGGTTTGTTTCGAAGCTCACACCTTCCGCAAAGTTTTGAAGGGGGTTTTTCACTACAAACTCGGCGGTAAGCTCGTTAAACGAATAAGTCGCCGTAAGGTTCACGGTTATGTCGTTTGCAGGCATTTGAGCGGGAATATTAGTTTCGTCCCACGTGACCGAATAGGATTTTATCGTTTCGCTCAGCGTCATGAGCGGATAACCGGCAAGTCTGCTTATAACCGTTTCATCGGAATAATTGAGTTTCAGTAAATCAACGTTTATCGGCTTGCCCTGCTTTATGCCGTAATCGCCGATTTTCTGTCCGTTCGCTACGATATTGACGTAAAACACGGGCAATTCGCTCAAACCTTTACGCTCGTACAGTACGTAGTAAATTCTGTTTTTAGTTACGTCGGGCATAGAGGAAACGTCGTAGTAACGGCTGTTTGCTTCGTCCGTGGGGTTGATATCGCGATAACCCGTGATGACGTAGGTATTTCCGTTTTGCTTGAATTCCTTGCCTATTTTCAAATCCGACGGAGGCGTCGGGCGAATGGTTTTGCCGACGTAATCGAAAGGCTTGTATTCAACCTTGACCCGCCCGAATTTTTCCGCTTCTAAAACGTAAGTTTCGGTGAACACGTTCGTGTCCGTATACGTTGCGACAAACGTCGCGCCGTTTTTTATTATGTCGAAGTCGTTAAGATACAAATCGGAATCGGTGTCCACCCGAATTATCGGATAGAAGCCCGCTTCTATATTGAAGCCCTTGAAAGCATCCGCGTTCGGGTCTACGTTGTAGTAATCGATTGTGAAGAGCAAACCGCTCGTACTCACGAAAGCCTCGTACTTTTTACCGACGATGTCGGGCGCGGTTATTTTGTCGGTTAAAACTATAAACGAACGAAGCGACGGAACGTAAAGCATATCCGCCGACTTCAAAAATTTGTTTTCGGAAACGACTTCGGCAGACGAATATTCGGGATAGTAAAACTCCGCGGTATACGTGCGCTGTTTCCATTTCAAACGGTAATAGCAAGTGTTTACGATAAGATATCCGTTATATAACTGAGTCGCGTTTTCGTAGGTGACAACGGGGTAAGTTCCGTCAAAGCTCTCGTCGACACGATCGCCTAAGAACGGGAAGTATTTTTCCCAGAGGTCGTTCATGTCGAGATAATACCCCTGACGGACGGGCAATTCGTCTTCGGAGAAATCGGGCGGAACGACCTGTTCGCCCTCGAGATACGAAAGCCGCGACAGAACTTCGGAATGAGTCGAGCCGCCGCCCGCGTAATATTCGTTGCGGAATTCGTTGTTCATAACGGCGTAATCTCTGCCGTCGGGATTTCTGTATTCCACGTAGAAAATTCTCTCTATCCCGCTCGCGTAAACGCCGTGCCGCGGCAGAAGTTTTACCTTGATTACGTATTTCAGCGATTTGAACGGAAAGTTTCTGCTTATGATCGGGCTTCCGTTGCCGATGGTTACGTATTTGTCATAATCCCTCGTCTGATAATCGGGATCGTCTACCAATTCGTATTCGTACCACAACTGCGCGCCGTATCTGTTTCTGAGCGCGTTATCGTAAACCTTTTCGCCGGTGGCGATATCGAGATATTTCATACTTACGCCGCTCATTCTCACGCCGCCGTAACGCGTAGTGGTAACGTAAGGGTTTTCGGGCGAGTTCGTCTGTTCCGCAAAACCAAGCGGAATCAGTCTGTCGCCGACCCCGTATAACGGGATTTTTTTATCGAAAATATCGGTATTTAAGTCGTAAACAAGGAACCTCGCCCCGATTTTCGCGTTGACGAACAAGCCGACTTCCAGATACATTCCGCCGTAAAGGTGCGTTTCTGAAACCTTGTTCACCGCGTCGTAAGAATAACGGAAGTTGACGAGTCCGCTGAGTTCGATATACGGTCCGAAGCGGAAAGAAACGTATACCGCCGCAACGTTGTTAAGGCGAACCACGGATACGGATAGTTTTGCCTCAAGCCCGCAACGGAAACCGACCTGACCTTTCAAGGCAATCGAAAGGTCGATTTCGTTTGCGGCGGTTTCTCGCATGAACTTAAACTCTTTGTACATCACGGGTTTTCCGTTTTCTCCCGCCGGGCTTGATCCGTTGGTGAGTGTAGTCGTTTCCACGTAATGATGAGAAAATTCGACGTACAGCCCGGCGCGCGCGCCCAAAGACCCTACCACGTTAAATTCGAGCATAAGCGACACAACGGGTACCGGCAACGGAATTTGCCCCAACGGTATGCTGAAAATATCGACGTATTCAAGCTCGTCTTCATCCCATAGCGGGCTGCCCGTTATAGCTTCGGCAAACTTGTTTTGCCCGTCTTTGGCGATGTCCATAACGTACTCTACTTCGTCGGTAATGTCGATGATTCCGTGAATATCGTCCTTGCCGTCGGCAAACTCCGCCGTTGCGGCAAGCGAAATCGAAAAGTCGTTTGCAAGGTCGACCTTAATGTCGGTGTAGAACCATAAAAGCGGGTTAAGCGTTACAAGCTTAGATTTGCAAATCGTGTACCTGTAATCGACCTGCGTTCTGTTTTTTATCGTAACGGAAACGCCCACTTTGAGCTTTTTAACCTGTATTTCGCCGCCGAGTTCTATTTCGAACGCAAGTACCGTTCCCTTTATGTCTATTTTTACTTTCGGCTTTTGAAATTCAAAGCTTGCGATTGCCGCAAACACCGCCGTTTTTTCCGCTTCGGGAAGAGCGTTCGCGTAGCTTGCTACCGTCGGCGACTGCGCGACGGCGTTTCTCACGGCGTTTTTAATCATAACAACGCCGTCGTTTTTTTCGACGTTTTCCGCAACGGTCTCCGCCGAAAGCTTTATCACGCCTTCGAGTTGAGCCTGTTTTTCCCCATATACGTCTATATCGTAATAAACGTCGTCCACGTTCGGCGTAACAACGTCTAATACGTAAAATTCGTCTTCTTTAATGTCCGACCCGACAACGTATTGCATCTTCTCCTTTTTTGCGGAAATTACCTTGCAGATATAATCGGTGTCCTGCGCTTTCTCCGCTTCGCCGACGGTAACGATCGAGCCGAGCGTTATTTCCTTTCCCGTTTTCGCAACGATTCTGTTTACGTCCTTTTCAAGCCCCGCGTCCATATAAACGTAAACGTTTTCTTCCCATCTCGCAAGTTCTGCGGAAGTAATGTGAACGGACGGCTTTTTCGTGATTATTTCTTTTTCTTCCTTGTGCGTGGTTATGGTTACTTCGTCCGCGCTTTCCGTGTCGTTTCCGTCGACGGCGGTAAATTTAAGCAGGGAAGATAAAGCTTTGACGGAATACGTCATACCCTCCGAAAGGCTCTTGTTCGGCTCGACGACGAAAGTTTCGCTCCCCGACGGGCGGCAAATAAGGTCTATGTTTTCTCCGCTCGTCGAAACAAGCGATACGTAGTCGGAAACGTTTTCGTTATGTAAAACAACTCCGTCCGTCTTGACTTCGACCGCAGGCGACAAAGAAACGTTTTTTACGTTCGTAATTTTCTTCAGCGTTTCGTTTTTTTCGGAAAACCTCGCATAAACCGTCAAAGCGTATTCGATATTGTCCTTTTTCCCGACAATGCGGCTATGCTCCGCGTCATAATACCAGCCGCCGAAAGAAAACCCGTCTTTATAAGTCGTCGGAAGAGTTCCTAATTCTTCGCCCTCGAAGTACGTTCTCGGCTGAATTTCCGTTCCTCCGTCGGTCACAAAGCTCAGAACCGCGCCGTAACGGGCGTAAAGCGTTTCGTCCTTTTGCACCGTAATCTTTTTCGGGCAAACGCTCGCAAAACCTTTGTCGTGATACCAATCCGCAAAGACCCTGCCCTCTTTTTCCGCCGTCGGGAGAGTAAGCTCCTCGCCCGTTTTAAGCGTTATCGGCGCAATTTCTTTTCCGCCGTTCGCAACGAAAGTAACGGTAACTTCGCTTTTACGGTTGTTGCAAGAACACGCCGACAAAAGAAAGACGGCGCATATCGCGAACGTTGCAAACAAAACGGCTATTATCGCTTTCACTATCCTGCTCTTCATATAAATCTCCTGTTTTCTTGTTTAATAATTTATGTAGCTACAATCGAATTGTTAAGTAGGGATTGCATTCCTTATCACTAATTATTTTTGCGGCAATAAATCGGTTTTTGCGAAGCCATAAAGGAACCGAGCTCGTTGTTGTTTGTGCGG
>CAKQSU010000079.1 GCA_934273135.1 uncultured Clostridia bacterium | reverse complement strand
CGCCCATACTGCGCGCAGTACCGGCAACCATGCTCATGCAAGCTTCCAAAGAAGCCGCGTTAGTGTCAACCATCTTCGTTTTTGCGATTTCTTCAACCTGAGCCTTGGTGAGCTTTGCAACCTTGGTCTTGTTGGGAACCGCGCTTCCGGACTCTATGCCGCAAGCCTTTTTGATGAGAACAGGCACGGGCGGAGTTTTAAGGATAAACGTGAACGATCTGTCTTGATAAATGGTAATAACCACAGGAATGATAAGACCGACTTCGGATTGGGTCTTAGCGTTGAATTCCTTAGTAAACCCGGGGATATTGATACCGTAAGGTCCTAAGGTGGAGCCTACGGGAGGTCCCGGAGTCGCTTTACCGGCGGGTAATTGAAGTTTTACTACAGCCGTAACTTTTTTTGCCATAACTTACCTCCATTGTCGTGGTATAACAAGACGCCCTCGAAAAAAAATTTGACGCCTCTCCCACATAATAAAAACCGACAAAAAGTCGGATTTTACGCTTTTTCTTCTCCGTCGAGCTTAACAAGTTCGACAAAATCCATTTCTACCGTCGTATCTCTGCCGAAAACGGAAACCTTTACTTTGGCTTTTTGCGTTTCCATGTTCAAATCCTCTATCTCGCCGATAAAAGAATCGAGCGCGCCGGATACGATTTTAACCATATCGCCCACGGCAAGGTCTACGTTTACAACCTTGTTTTCAAGGCGCATTCTCTGCACCTCTTCGTCCGTAAGCGGCATCGGGCGACCTTGAGGACCGACGAACCCCGTCACGCCTCTCGTGTTGGTTATAACGAACCAAAGGTCGTTCTTATATATCATTTTAAGAAAAACATAGCAAGGAAAACGTTTTCTCAAAACAACTTTCTTCTTGCCGTTCTTTTCTTCGATAGTCTGCTCCATCGGGATTTGAATATCGAAAATGGTATCTGAAAGATTACTGTTTTCGATAAGCTTTTCAAGCCCCGCTTTTACGAGCGCTTCATAGCCGGAACGCGTATGCAGTACGTACCAGCTTGCATTTTCCGGATTACCCATCGTCTGCTCCTACCGTTACATTATCTTCGTCAGAATATCGACGAGCGCGCTCGACGAGCTGCTCGAATCCGACGCGGCGGGTACTATAAGCCTCAATAGCGCGGAAAGACCCGTGTCGAACAAGCTGATGACGACGAGAAAGAAAAGCACTACCGCGAGTACCATACCCGTCTGCTTGACGACTTTGCCGAAAGAGGGCCACGAAACTTTTTTAAGTTCGGACCACATTCCGGAAAACTTATTCTTGAACCATCTGCCCATTCTTACGAATACGTTGGGCTTTTTGTCCTTTTTTTCGTTGACTTTATTATCCTTAGCCATTTTTGAATCCTCGCTTTTTTATTGCAGAATTTCGCCGCGCGAAAATAAAAAGCTTACTTCGTTTCTTTGTGAGCGGTGTGCTTCTTGCAGAACGGGCAATATTTATTGAGTTCTATTCTGTCCGGAGTGTTCTTTTTGTTCTTGTAAACGTCGTAATTTCTCTGTTTGCATTCGGTGCAAGCAAGCGTGATTCTTGTTCTGACTCCCTTAGCCATGTTACATTCGCCTTCCTAAAAAATTAACACCCCGCCTAAGAGGTGCTTATTGATTGTACTATATATAAAAAAACTTGTCAAGCGTTTTTCGCAAATTTTTTGTTCTTTTTAAAATTGTTGCAAAATTAGGGGTTTTATTCATTGTCCCCGACCCTTACTTTATAGTTAAGCCGACGACTTTCGCCGTCGGCTTAAAAAAACATTTATCGATAATTATATATATGTAAGACTATTCCGCCGCTTCCTCTTTCTTTTTGGGCGCGACAGCCTCTTCTACGAGCGCGATTGCGTCAACCTCTACGAACTTTTTGTTTTCTTTAAGCTCGTAAAGCTCTGCGCATTGGTCGATAAGTATCTTGGCGTACTTAACGGCTCTGCCCGACTTTATGCGTAAAAGCACCGGCGTTGCGACGTAAGTCTTTTTGTCGGACACGTCCTTGCAGTGGAATTTGGGATCTGTCGAAGCGATGTCCATATTGAGATAAAGCTTAAGCGTTTTGCCCGCAACCGAAAGCTTGATGAATTGCAATCTGCCTTTGTTGAAGGAATCGAACTTTTTGGATATTCTCGCTTTGAGCTTCTTATAGCGGAGCGCATAGTTTTTAAGCTCGTCGTATCTGTCCTGAAGGACTTCGTCGGCGGCGAGCATTTTTTGCGCAAAGCTCTTGTTTACGTATTTAGGCTTGTCTGAAGCGGCGGTATCGATTACCGCTTCCGCGTCCATATCCGTAAAGGCGGCGGCAGCGTCCGCAGCGGCGATTTCTTCTTCCGCTTCTTGCGCTTCTTCGCCGAGTTCTTCTTCCTCGGTAACCTCTTCTATCGCCTCCGCCACTTCTTCGATTTCTTCCGCCGTTTCCTCCGGCTGTTCGACAGGCGACTCTTCGGCGAGAATAACTCTGCCTTCCTCGTCTATGTCGGTTTCTTCGATAGTTGCGAAATACTTCTTTTTAATGTTTTCGGTTTCCATAAGAATAAGCCCCCGCTGAAAAATTTGCCGCGTTTTATGCGACGAAGCTTTTTACGCCCTTATACTCTCGTATACGTCTACTATTATATATGATAATCAAAAATTTATCAAGCAATATTTCAAAATTTTTTAAGTAAATTTTCGACAAAAGCCCCGTTTAAGCGTATTTTCACTGAATTTTCATTTTTCTCGCCGCAAAAACACCCGAATCGGCGGTTAATCGCCTTATACGGCGAGTTGTGCTTCGCAAGTGAAGTTGCGGCTTTGCCCACAGTGATTTTGTGCTTCGCAAGTGAAGTTGCGGCTTTGCCCGCAGTGATGTTTGCGTTGCAAGTGAAGTTGCGGCTCCGCCGCGGTGATGTTCGCCTTACGGCGAGTTGAGGATTTGCTTATTTATTTTATAACTTCAACGAAAAAGTCACTTTGTCGCGTCCTCGGGAACGGCGTTTTCGATAGCCTGCGCGCTGATCGACGGGCGCACGGTGGTCGGTTCGCCGTGGTTATCGTTGTTGTTTTTAAACGTAAGCTTCAAAAGTATGGGGCAAAGTACAGACGAAATTATGATAAGGCAAATGGTTGCGACAAGCGGGTCTATGCCGAGCAGTTCGCCGCCTTCTCCGCGATAGATAAGCCCTCGCCCCGCCGCGTAAACGGCAAGCGCGACTTCGCCGCGCGCAATCATTCCGCAACCTATCGACAAGCTTTCGTTCCAGGTGTAACGGAAGGCTTTCGCCGCCGCGCCGCAACCTAAGATCTTGCCGATTATACCCGCCGCCACAAAGCACAGCGCGAACACAAGCCCCGCCGGCGTGAAGGACGAAAAGTCTGCGCTTATGCCGATATAAGCAAAGAAAATCGGCGTGAAAATCATATAACCGCTTACGATTATTTTTTTATCGACGAAAGAAGTATCGTCGAGTCCGCTGAGCATAAGCCCCGCCATATACGCGCCCGTTATCGCCGCGATATCGAAAAATTCCTCGGCGCAATACGCATATATAAAGCACATCGCAAGCGCGAAAATACTTGTTCTTCTCTTGTGCGGATAATACTTTACGAGCATCTTAAACAGCATTCTCATGATAACGCCGACGCCTATCGTGAACGCGAAAAACCCGACTGCTTTTAAAAGCGTTATGCCGATGTTTCCGCCGCCGTTTATGCCCGTTATAATGCTTAACGCGATAATGCCTATAACGTCGTCGATAATCGCCGCGCTCAAAACGGTAGTCCCCGCCTTAGTGTTGAGCTTGCCGAGTTCGCGCAAGGTCTCCACCGTTATTCCGACGCTCGTAGCCGCAAGTATGCACCCGACGAACAAGGCGTTCATGAGTTTTTGCGAATTTGCCGCCTCTTGCACTCCTCCCATAAAAAGAAGCGCGACGAGCGCACCCAAGGCGATAGGGACTATTACGCCGAGGCACGCCACGACCGTCGCCGCCGCCCCGCTGCGCTTCAAATCCTTAAAGTCCGTTTCCAGCCCGCTCGAAAACAAAATAAACACGACGCCTATTTGAGAGAGCGAATGAAGAACGTTGTCCTCCGCCTGCGTAGGGTTGATAAGTCCTTTGAACGGCATATTAAACTGCGAAAAAATCGCCGGTCCTATAAGTATACCCGCAACAATCATCCCCACGACTTGCGGAAGCCCGAGCTTTCTCGTAAACATTCCGAGGGCTTTTGTGGCGATTAAGATTATCGCGCAATACAAAAGAATATTCATTACGTTAAAATTTTCCATTTGTTAAAACTCCTTCTCGCGCGGAACCCGCCTTTTTTAAGGTTCGACTCTTCCCGCACCCGTTTATTAACACGTTTTCTAAAATCCTTGTGTATTATATCACCTTTAACAATAAGTTGCAAGCAACTTTCAACCCGATTGCAATTCTGTAAATAAAAATAATTCTACAAACAAAAGTCGGAGTGTTCTTCTACGCTCCAACATTCAACAAATAACATAAAAATCTAAAATTTTACATTGACAAAAGTTATTCCGCCCGAGCTTTCACTCGGACGGAACGTCCTTTACTATTTACGAAGATACCGTGCAGTTTACGCAAGTTATCGTACCGTCGGCTTTTAGGTTATAAGCGTAAGTTATATACCTTTGGTCGATTTTAACCGAAACAACAATGCAAGTAGCAAACCAATTTTCCGCAATCTCTATATCTGCTTCCTTTTTACTTTCAATAGTTACGTCATGTTGATCGCTTAATCCGCTCCAAGCTTTAGCGTCTTTTTCGTAACACATTTTCGCGTTGTACGTAAACGTTAACTTCAAGTGCGTATTGTTTTTTACCTTTATCTGCCATTTGTTTGCGTTTTTACCAAGTAATGTCAATTCCGGATATGGGGACACCCACTCGGCTGTCAGCGTTATATCTCCGGCAAAATCAAATCTCAAGCATTCCAATTCATACTGAGCGTTTGTACGATAAAGTACCTTTTCACCCGACGCATATTTAGCAAAGATAAATCCCGCTTTTTTCGGCAACTTTATTTCCGGAGCGATAGTATCATACACAATTCTTACGCTCGTCGTGGCGCTTCGTTCATCGTTACCGCCGTTCCAATTAAATCTAACCGTGTATGTATTAGGGTCAGACCATACGGCGGTAAATCTAAAACCTTCGTTAATAGCATCTTCCGGAATTGTAAACCAATCACCAAAGTCATAATCCGATTTGCCACGAGTCCAATGACCGCTATTATAACCATCTCTTTTCGCCGTAGGAAGCTTAAATCTATCGCCGGAATAAACAACATACGGAACTTCATAACCGACTTCGTTGTCCCAAACTCCACCGTTTAGCTCAAACTCCAAAGTAAACAAATACGCCCATTTAGCATATAAAACGTAATTGTCTACTCTTTCAATCTTTGTTATTTTTTCGCTTGTGCAATACGGGTCAAGGAACCAACCTTTGTGCATTGCGCCTCTCATAAAAGCAGCGTTAAGTCTTAAAGGCAAGTCCTCTACCGTAAATTTTGACGGGTTTTCAGGATACTGTACCTCAGATATATATTCATGGGATTTGTATTTATACTCTATAGTGTATTCAATTAAAGTCCAATCGGCAAAAACCGTAGTCTGATTAGGAATATCCCAAGCAAAAAGGCTGTTACCACTGCTATTTGTCAACATTCTTCCGTTTTCGTCTTTCCAACCGTTGAAGATACGTCCGTCGGAATAAGCCGTTCCTAATGCAAACGGTTCATCAAAAACGACATGTTGCTCTGGCAAAACTTGCTCGTCTACAACCGTGTCGAACGCTACGGTATAAGTATTTGCGTGCCATTTTGCATAAATGGTTAAATTTCCGTTTCTTGTCCCTTTCCTAATAATCAAATCGATTTTGCTTTCTTCCGCAAGGTCGGGCGAAGTATACCAACCTTTAAAAGTATACCCCTCTCTTGTTGCTTCAAGCAATTCTTTGTCGTTTTCGACGTTATATTTGCCTGTCGCTATAGGTTTGCCTCCGTTTGTAATGTATGTTATCGTAAACGTATAAGGCTCTAATGCACCATATAAAACGATATCGTTTGTTACCGTGTGATAACTTTTAATTTCGGTTCCGTCAGCGGTTTTCCAGGT
>CAKQSU010000078.1 GCA_934273135.1 uncultured Clostridia bacterium | reverse complement strand
AAACGCTTTGATAGACGGAACTAAAAATATTTTAGATACATATCAGGCTGCCGCAAAGCAACAAAGTCAAGCTGTTGTCGCTGCACAACAAGATGATAAGGGTGTTGTGGATTTTTTTGTTGATTTCACATATGCCGCCTCAACAGTTAGTGCCGCTATTGCTTGGTTTAATAGTTCGAACTATTTGTTGTCCGGTGAATTATTGACGCACGCTTGGGTGGTTAATTTCACTCCGGGTGATTATTCGCCGATACATGGCAACCGAGTTGTAGGTTCTCCCGTTACATACGATTTCGTGAATTCGGATGAGACTTTTAGGGAAATTGAATATAAGACTTATACCCCGAATGCGTTTAACGATACAACGTGTTACGAGGAAGATTTAGGCTTCTCTCTACACGGTGCCGATATTGAAAGGAGTAGCTCAAGTAGCACTAAAATAAAAGTGTCTGATGATTATGATTTTCACTTAAAAGATGTTAACGATGTACTCGATGCGTTAAATAATATTTATTATAATATTCAATCCCTTGGCTACGTAAAAAAATATAAAGTAGTAATCAATGTCGATGTAGCAGACGCATTATATTTAAAGCTAAATTCGACGGCGAACGGCGTTCATTCTGTTTCAGTATATAATTATTCGAACGATACAATGAACGTTGCCTATAACACGAAAATGTGCGCTCCCGCAGATGCAAAAGTGTTTCAGAATTTATTAGATATCGATTCGTTTAAAATTCCCGCTAAGGGAAGCAAAACTGTTAATATAGCCGGGAATGGTACGGCTTCACATATTTCGTTTTGTTACATAAAAGACGGACATAGAATTGTCACGTATGCCGATGAATTGTATTTAGATAGAAGTATTTTAAATTTTACTTTCGAAAAGAAATTAGTGCCTGCTACCGATATTGCGATAATTACAAAAAGGAGTAGCCAATGGCTTGTCCAATTCAAGAATGATTATGGTCGTAATATGAGGTTAGACTACTGTCCTACAATGTGTTATGAAGACGACGCGAAAAATTGGACGGGATTAAAAAACGTGAACTCATATAGTTTAAGTAAAAATGAAGTAAAATTCGTATATATATCCGAAAATTATTTTGCAACGCATATTGCCGCGAGATTTGTAAATCAAAATTATGAATATCGCGTATATGCTAACGAACTAAATGCCAATGGCAGCATGTCCGTCGGTAGAAGAACTCTGCCTGTTTATCATTATCTTCAGATAGAAAACAAAGGTAAAGTTGACGGAAAGTGGAAAATAAAAGTTAGCAATCCTTTAGATAAGTCTATAGCGGTATATTATAATAGCAAAATGTGTAATTATGATGACGCAAAAAACTGGACGGGATTAAATGATATCCCGAGTCCTGTCACCATATCGGCGAATAGCTATGAATATATTTACATAAGTCCGAATTGGTTTGCAACGTCTATAGCTATTAGTTATATTTCTAATGGTTCAAGGTTAATATCCTATGCCGACGGGTTGAATACCAACGGAAGTATGAACGTATACAATAATCGAGTTTCGGTATAAGAAAAATGAAAAAAGCTAAAGTAATAATCATTGTTGTGTTAGTTGTTGCCGTTTGCTCTCTTTGTGGCTTTTGTTCTTATCGTTGTAGTCATCGAAATATAGATTATCGCTCGAAAGCTAATAAAGAATTAAAAATAAATATTCCGGAAGAATGGGAATGCATATATCATAATAGAGGAACAACAGTCGGGTTTGACGGTGACGGCACGGAATACTATGTTTTTCAAGCGACCGAACGTGACAACGAGTTTTTTAAGGACTTTTCTGCCACGAAAAGCGACGACTTTGAAAGTGCCGTAAATGATAGAAAAGCAGTGAGTTTTGACGGATACAGTCCTATCGATTCTAAATATCTTTACAATCTAAGCGAGCCTTATGAATGGTATCAAAAAGGACTTCGCGTGCCTATGGATGAGTTGGTAACCAGGGTGAGAGTTGCAAGAATGATTTATCAATCGCAAAGACTGTATATATTGGTAACACATACTTCGGATGATCCGACTCCCGACGAGTTGAAAAGCCTTTCAAGTTCCGAAAGAAAATTGCCGTATAAAAATGTTTGCTAAATCTAAATAAAAACCGTTGACGGCGGTTATCCGTGATTTTTTCGGATAACCGCCTAAGGCGGCGTTTACAAAAGGAGAGGTGTGATAATGAAAACCGGAAAGATAATCGTTCTTTCGTTGCTTGCTGTCTATCTTCTGAATTTAATCACGGGGATTGCGATTTTTGCCGCTCGCCAAATTTTTATCGCTAACAATATTAACTATTGCAAGATTGTCAATAAAAATTTCGATATAGGTATGCCGGAAGATTTGGAACGTGTCTACTATAATCAAGGCTCCACGTCTTGGGATTACGGCGGCACGGTTTATTACGTTTTTAAAATAACCGAGCGCGACGAGGAGTTTTTCAAGAAGTTTTCCGTTATTCCCGATGATGACTTCGAATATACTGTCAACGAGATGAAGAAAAACGACTTCGACGAAGAATTCTTTTGGGACAAATACATGACTATCGACCCCGAATATCTTTACGATTTAAGCAAGCCTTACGAATGGTATCAAAAAGAGGTGCGCATCCCCGAGGAGCGCGGCTCTACGAAGATAGAAACTATAAGAATAATTTACCAATCCGATAGACTGTATTTTTTTGAAACTAACGTCCGAAAATATCCGCGCGCGGGAAGCGACGGCGTGTTGGAGTTCTGAAAATCAAATAAAAAAAAAGCGAAACCCGTTTAAAACACGGGCTTTTTTCTTTAAAGCCTTGAAAAACGCTTGACGAAGTTTTTTATTTATGTATAATATTAGGTGTAAAACATTTTTGCTTGACAGCGTGGTGTCGTAATGAAAGATTTATATTACGCTAATCTTTACGCCGTGTACGGCGGCTTGCTTACCGATTCGCAGGCGGATATAACGGAAAGCTATTACGGGCTTGATTTGAGCCTTTCGGAAATCGCCGCGGAAAAGGGCGTTACCCGTCAGGCTGTGGCGGACGCGTTGAAAAAGGCGCGCGCGCAAATGGATAAGTTCGAAAGCATAATCGGCGTTTTGAGGCTCAAAAAAGCGATTGCGGATTTTTCCCAAACGCTTCCCGAAGGAGAAAGGAAAAAACTTATCGAAATCTTGGAGTAAAAAATGGCATTTTTTTCATCACTCGGCGAAAAAATCAATCACGCCTTTTCAAAGCTTACCAACCGCGGCAAGCTTACCGAGCTTGAAATAAAACAAGCAATGCGCGAAATCCGTATCGCGCTCTTAGAAGCGGACGTCAACATCAAAGTCGTTAAGGACTTTGTGAACACCGTTTCCGAAAAGGCTAAGGGGCAGGAAATTTTAAAGAGTTTAAGCCCCGCTCAACAAGTTATCAAAATAGTAAACGACGAACTTGTCGCGCTTATGGGCGGCACGAACGCGAAGTTAGAAGTTTCGCCTAAGCTCCCGACGGTCATTATGATGTGCGGGCTTCAGGGCGCGGGCAAAACGACGCTTTGCGGAAAGCTTGCAGTCTATCTCAAAAAGCAAGGCAAAAAGCCGCTTTTGGTTGCGGGCGACATATACCGCCCGGCAGCGATAAAGCAGTTACAAGTCGTTGGCAAAAACGCGGGCGCGGAAGTCTTTGAAATGGGTACGCAAAACCCCGTTATCACCGCGAAAGCCGCTATCGAATACGCCAAAAAATTCGGCTTCGACACGGTTATCATCGATACCGCGGGCAGGCTTGAAATCGACGACGCGCTAATGCAAGAGCTTGAAAACATCAAAGCCGCTGTCGAGCCGACGGAGATTTTACTCACGATTGACTCTATGACCGGTCAGGTCGCGGTAAACGTTGCGGAAGAATTCAACCGCCGCCTTGAAATAACGGGCGTTATTCTAACTAAGCTTGACGGTGACACGAGGGGTGGCGCGTGCCTTTCGGTAAAAGCGGTAACGGGCAAACCCATCAAATTCTGCGGCGTGGGCGAAAAACTCACCGACCTTGAACCGTTTTACCCCGACAGAATGGCTAACCGAATACTCGGTATGGGGGACGTTCTTTCGCTCATCGAAAAGGCGCAAGAAGCCGTCACCGAAGAACAAGCCAAAAAAATGGAGAAAAAGCTTCGTGAAAACAGCTTCGACTTGAACGACTATATCGAGCAAATCGATATGGTTAAAAAGATGGGCGGCGCGGGCGGAATACTCGGCATGCTCCCCGGTATGGGCAAGCTAAAAATAAAGGAAAGCGATATCGACGAAAAGGCTCTGTACCGCACTAAGGCAATCATACAGTCGATGACGGAAAAGGAACGCAAAAACCCGTCGATATTGAACTATTCGCGCAAAATGCGCATCGCAAAAGGCAGCGGAACTTCTTTGCAGGAAATAAACAAACTCTTAAAAGGCTTTGAACAATCCAAGCAGATGATGAAGCAAATGAAGAACGGCAAAAAGATGCCTTTCAAATTTTAAAATTAAAGATAAGTCCGCCTATAAGGCGGTTATCGCATAAAAAACAATTAAAAGACAATATTTTACGGAGGTAAATACAAATGGCAGTAAAAATGAGATTGACCAGAATGGGCGATAAAAAATCTCCTTTCTATCGTATCGTAGTCGTTGATTCGAGGGTCGCTCGCGACGGTAAGTACATCGATAAAATCGGTCACTACAATCCTATCTCTAACCCCGCCGAGGTCGTAATCGACGAAGCGAAAGCTAAAGATTGGCTTGCAAAAGGCGTTCAGCCGACCGAAACGGTAAGAGCTTTGCTTTTGAACCAGGGTATCATCGAAAAACCCGCAAAGCTTTCGCCCGCTAAAACCAACCCCAAAAAGAAGAAGGGTTAACTTTTAAGGGAGGCTTAAATGTTAGATCTTGTTAAATACGTCGTACTTCAATTCGCCGAAAAAAAGGACGCGATTGAATTCTTCGAAACGGAAAAGGGTAACGTTACCACCATCACCGTTACTCTCGACCCCGAGGATATGGGCAAAGTTATCGGTCGCCAGGGCAAAATCGCAAAGGCGCTCAGAACAATCGTCAAATCCGCGAGCGCGAGAAGCGGCAGAAAGTACAATATCGAAATCAAGGAAAGGGGAGAAATTGCATAAATTTCTCCTTTTTTCCCCTAAAAAGGCTTATGAAAATTCTTATCGGAATTGTTTTGCGCCCGCAAGGCATAAACGGAGAAGTTAAAATCTCCGACTATACCGACGGCGACAAATCGCTTAAAAACATAAAAAAAGTCTATATCGGCGGCAACGAATATCCGCTTTTAAAGCTTTCCGGGCGAGATAACGCGCTCTTTTTGCGCCTTGGCGGAATTTTTGACAGAAACGCCGCGGAATGTTTGCGCGGAAAGGAAGTTTATTGCGAAAGGGAAGAGATTTTAAAGAGTGACGACAGCTATTTTATAGAGGACATAGTCGGCTCGGATTTGTATCTTTCAAGCGGTAAAATGATAGGCAAAATCGTGGACGTTTTTTCTTCGAACGTCGATATTTTTACTCTCGAAACGTCCGAGGGCGAAGCGTATTTGCCGTTTTTAAAAGACCTTAACGCTACGGTAGACTTGGAAGAAAAGAGGGTAACGGTAGACGCGTCGCGCTTTACCGAAGTAATATCATACAGGGAGAAAAACTAATGATAATCGACATATTGACGCTCTTTCCGGATATGTTCACTCCGCTTAAAGAAAGCGTTATCGGGCGAGCGGTCAAGGCTGAAAAGGTGGAAATCCGCGTGACGGATATCCGCGACTACACGCTTGACAAACACAAAAAATGCGACGATTACACTTTCGGCGGCGGCGCGGGAATGGTGCTTATGCCTCAGCCCGTGGCTTCCGCAATCGAGGCGATTGACCCGGAGCATAAAGCCCGCCGCATCTACATGTCCCCTAAAGGCAAAACGTTTACCCAAAAAATGGTGCCGGAGCTGCTTGCTTGCGAGCGTCTGCTCCTTTTGTGCGGACATTACGAGGGCGTCGACCAACGCGTAATCGACCTCTATATCGACGAAGAAATCTCAATCGGCGACTACGTTTTAACGGGCGGCGAGCTGCCCGCAATGGTTGTTTCCGACGCCGTATGCCGTTATATCGACGGCGTTTTGAGTAACGATTCCTTAACAG
>CAKQSU010000077.1 GCA_934273135.1 uncultured Clostridia bacterium | reverse complement strand
CCGTAACGCTTTGCGCATATGCGACAGCCCCCGCCTTTGTATCCGCCCCGTCAATCGTTTTATAAGGATAATCGTAGGAATCGGTATCGACGTTCACAATCTGCGGCTCGCCGAACAAAAAACAAGCTAACGGATAAAACGTCGTCGTGAGCAGAACGTTAACGACTATAGCTATCGCCGCGATAACAGCCGTTACAATCAGCCATACCCGAAAGGACAAACTTTTCAACAACGTTTTCATGTTCTCTCCTTTACTTTATTTTACACGCGGTTACGCCGTATCCGCCGTTATCGTTTTTATAGTACATGCCGAGTTGAGCGGTCGTGGTAATCTCTATGCAGTCAACGGCGGGGGCGGTAGCGGTCATAGTCGTTCCGACCATACCTTCGTCGTTAGCCGTGATAAGCGATACGCAATTCACGCCCTTTTTCAATCTTAAAGTTTCCGTTATCGTATACCCGTCCGAAGCCCCCATATAAACGTTTCCGGCGGTAAAAGCGGAAGGCGCTTCAAAACGGATTTCGCCGCATTTCCAGGGAGAAATATAATACGCGCCCGTCACGTTAAGGTCAGTATAATAATTCAAAAAGAATTCGTCCCAGTTGCCTATGGCTCCGTCTTCGGAAACGGGACGCAAATCTTCGTCGGACACAATCGTATCTATTCTTACAAAATACTTCGAACTATCGAGAACCATTTCGTACTTAGTAGTGTTGCCGAGTTGCAAAACGAGCCGCGCATCGTCTACGTCCCTGTCGCAAACGACAAGGAAGTTTACCGAATTGCCCGTTTGCCCGAGTCCTTGCAAAGCGTATCCGCCACTCGCGCCTTCGGCTGTCGTTATCATAGCCGATTCCGTATACGACCCCGACCATGCGGGACCCGATTTGTTTCCGAGGTCCGTGCATTCCGCTTCGAAAACATAAGTGGCGTTTGCGTTTTCCGCATGAGATATGAGATACTCCGAATATTTGAACGCCTCACTCTCGCCTCCCGGCGTACCGCTACTGTCCTTTCCGCCGTCGGTCGAACTATCGCTGAAACTGCCGCCGCCCGAAGAAGAGTTTCCGCTTTCGACGTTGCACCCGACGAACGTAAACAATATTATAAGCGACGTTATTAACGACAAAAACATAGTCAATTTGCTTTTCATTTAAACACCTCCGAATTTTTACAACAGATTCCGACAGCATAAAGCCGCCGAAATCTGCCGTAATTCAACTAAATTTACTTCACTTCTTTTTTACGTGATTTTATCGCTACGAAGCAAGCCGCTATTAGCGTGGGAATAACTACTGCCAATGCGCCTACGCCCGTAACCGAAGCGTTGCAACCGGATTTTTCGTTTCCGTTGCCCGCGCTGATATCATCTTTCAAAGAATCGAGCTTGTCTTGCAAACCTTTAAGGCTGTTTTCGAGAGAATCGAGCTTATCCTGCATTCCTTTGAAGTCTTCGTAAGAAACAGACGGTTTTTCTTCTCCGGGGTTTTCCGAATTGCTCGCAATCGTTATCGTAACTTCCGAAGTATAGCTTCCGTTAGTTTTTCTTATATTGAGTCTGTTGCCCCAGCCCATGCTTGCGGTAGCCAAAGTATAATTAAGCTTTACGGTCGCCTTAAACGTTCCGCTTTCAAGCGGCGTTCCGCTAATCGCGCCGGTAGCCTCGTCGATAGCGAGTCCCTCGGGCAATCCTTCCGCGGCGTACGTTGCTGCCGTGTAATAAGTTCCCGCCGCGGAGATAGTCTTTTCGTCGACCACAGTAAACCCTTCGATGTTGTTAGCGACGGTCGCTTCAAAAACTTTGCCTAAGCTCGGCTCGTTTGTCACTACGCTTACGGACAACGTAGGCTTAATCTCCAGCGTTACGGTAGCCGTTTTCGTAATCCACCCGTCCGCAATCATTTGCACGACGACGTTAAACTTTCCGCTTTCAAGCGGCGTTCCGCTGATTTTACCCGTGTTTTCGTCAAGGTTAAGACCCGTCGGCAAAGTTCCGCTCAGTTTATAAGATACTTCCGAAGCCTTCAATTCCGACTTATCGACGGCAACCGAACCGTTGAACGCTACGTTCTGCGTAGCTTGGAAGGTTTTGTCGGCATATACCGCGGTATCTACGCCGTTTTGCATAATGTTGCTATTAGCCTGTACGTAAAGCAATCTCTGCGCCGCGTTACGTACCCAGTACCATTGAGTATAGGAAACGGGAACAACTCCGTCTTCGCCTGCGGCTCCGTCGCGTACAACGCCTTTTCCGCCGTTCGAACGCGTTACCGACGCGTCCCAAGTACCGCTTACTTTATTGTTGCCGCTCATGCTGCCCATAAGTATGCTTACGCCGCTGCGAATAACGGAATAAGCTCTCGAATAACCGACGTACATATCGGTCTGGAGATATCCGTCAAAACCCCACTCGTTTACCGCAACGGCAGTCGTAAGAGCGTAGTTGCCGTAGTTCTGAATACAACCGAGTCTGTTGTGAGAAGCCATCATCGCGCCGGCTCCGCCGTCCTTTACGCCGTATTCGAACGCTTTAAGGTAATTTTCGCGTATGGTCTGTTCGTCTACAAAAGTGCCGCAGCCGTAACGCACGTTTTCCATATCGTCGACGGCAAAGTGTTTGAGATACGCGATACCGCCCTTAGACTGATAACCTGTGACGACGCTTGCGACCATCAAGCCTTCCTGCAACGCGTCCTGAGAATAATATTCAAAGTTTCTTCCACCGAACGGCGAACGATGAATGTTAACGCCGGGGCCCCACCAACCGGTGATACCCATAAACAAGCCTTCGTTGCCGATTGCCGTGCCCTGCTTTTCGGCAAGGTCTAAGTCCCAGGTCGAGCCGATGTTGACGGCGCAGCACCAGAACGTGCCTCTCGACAACTGTCCAGGACCGTCCGCCGCTCTAAGCGCGGATTTGCCTATCGAAGCGACGTTCGGCGAACCGCTACTGCTTATTATAGAGATAAGTTCTTCGTATTTAAACTGATTCATGAATTCAGTCCACTGTGCGTCGGTATACGGCAAACCTATCATGTTTTTGAGTTGAACGGAATGCTTTCCGTCAGTAATCGTTCCCGCGCCCTGAGTCCAGGCTGCAGGAATATCCGACTCGGTTTTATACCACGGGTCGCTCGTTTTATCGCTACGGCTGTCTGCGTAAGCGTTATATCTCGAGGTATCGGTTGCTTTATCCGCGGATACGTCGTAACTATAAAGGAGTTCTATGCACTTTTTACCGTAAAGCACCGTCGAAGCTTTCGGAGGGGTCGGGAACGTTCCCGCCATATCGGCTCTGCTCATAATAACCATTTTGCCGCCGACTTCGCCGCTTATCGTGTAAGAATTGATTCCGTCCGGAGTGTTTACTTCGCCTGTCGTTTTGTCTTTGATATTCAAAAGCGTGTCGAAGTCGTCGCCGTTTGAGAAAGGCGTGTTGTTTGTCGCGTCGTCGTCGTTATCGAGCGTTTCGGTTTTAGCCGTAAGGGTAACGTCGAGCGAAGCTATTTTTTCGTGGGAGTTTTTCTGAAGTCTGAACTCGTAAGCTCCCGCTTCGATTTCATAACCGAGCCAATTGTTTGCGTTTGCGTCGTCATAATCGAACGAAGCTATATCGCCGATACGCACGTCGACGGTAACTATTTCCTTTTCGCCCGGTTGAAGCAATCCCGTCTTTCCGTAAGAAACAAGCGAAACTTCCGCTTTTTCGATGCCTCCGGTCGTATACGGCGCATGAACGTATAACTGAACCACTTCTTTTCCGGCAACGGAACCGACGTTCTGAACTTCCACCTGAACGGAAACTTTATCGTCTAAGCCGTTCTTGGCGTTGATTGCGCTTTCAAGCTCCGAAGCCTGAGTGACAAACTTCTGCGTGAAAGACGTATAGGAAAGACCGTAACCGAACGGATAAATAACGCCGGTGGAACGGTTATAATAAGCGTCACCGCTATAGCGGGCGGGTATCGTGCCTTCGGCTGCGTCATAGCCTACTCTCGCGTCGGTTAAAACGTTTTCCGCCGCGGCTGTTTCGTAATACTTATATCCGAGATAAATACCTTCTTCGTATTCTATCGTTTTGCCCGTTTCTTCAAGACGCGCTCTTCCCGGACGACCCGTTACGGCAACGTAGTTATCGCCGTCTTTGCGGAAAGCCGTCGTCGTGTATTCTTCGCCGGTATCGGGGTCTACGCCGTTCTGTCCGGGGTTGCCGTTGTTCATCCAGGTCGGGTCGTTTTTATGGTTTGCGTTCCATATGTCGACCGTTCTGCCGGACGGAGTTATTTTGCCCGTAAGGACATCGCCGAGTCCGCCGAGTCCCGCGGAACCGGGCTGACCTATCCACAAAATAGCGTCAACGTTGTCGTTATCTTCGAGCGCGCCGAGTTCGAGAACGTTTGCGGTGTTCAATAAAACTATTATTTTCTTTACCGCGCCCGCTTCTTTAAGGCTTTCGAGATAGCCGAGAACGTCAAGTTCGTTATCGTCGAGTTCGAGAATATGTTTTGTTTTGTCGCTGTTCGTGGGCAGGTTGTAAGAGAGCAAGTCTTGTCCCTCTCCGCCTACTCTGCCTATCGTCCAGATAACCGCGTCGCCGTAGAAGTTGAAAGAACCTCTCGCGCTTGCAAGTATTGACGAAGGAGCTTCGACCGTGGTGTTGCTTACCATGAACCCCATCGATACGGGAGCCACGCAAGTGGTGTTTTTGTAAATGTTCGCGACTTTCGCGTTAAGATTGAAACCTGCGCTCCGCAAACTGTTTTCAAGCGAAATAAATCCGCTTGCGTTACCCGCGCCGGAACCTGTGCCGCCCGTTACGGTGTTGTAAGAAAGCATACCCACTACGGATATATTGCCTTCGGTCTTTACGTTAAGAGGCAGAGCCTTCTTTTCGTTTTTCATCAAGACAACGGAATCCGCAAAGATTTCGCGATTTAATCGCCCTGCGTATTCGAGTTCCTCTTCGTAAGTTGCAAAATCAGTATAATACTTTTTCTCTTCCGCGGAAGCCGAACGAGTATTAAACATTCCCGTGGCGAGTATGCTCATAGCAAGTACCGTCGCCGCTGCGATTTTGCCGATTTGCTTGGGTTTGTTCATTACTTATCCTCCTGATAAATTGTTTGTCGCAATCTTAAGCAAGGCTATGCGCCGCCCGCCGTCGACCGCCCTATAATAATACCCGCGCGACCATTCTTTGTCAACGCAACCCGTCGTAGATTGCAATCGAAAAGCCATATCTTGCAAAAACGCGACGAAAAGAGAGAAGAAAAACATATTTTTTTACGGCACAAAAAAAGCCCCGTTCTTTTTAAACGAGGCATTACGTTTTGTTTCCGTTTTTTTTCAGTTTTTGTTCAACGGGAAAATTATTTCCACCGTGAAAACGTTGTCTTCCGTCGAAAAGTTAATGTACCCGCCGTATTTTTTTACTATATACGACATGCTTTTCACGCCGAATCCGTGGTTTTGCTTGTTCGCCTTAGTCGTTTGCGGCAATCCGTCCACAAAAGTCACTTCGTTCGGCACGTAATTTTCAATCTGTATCAAAACCATTTCGTTGAGTTTTTTAACTATAACGGAAAGATTTTTCTTTTCCGAGTCTTCCACCTTTTCAAGACACTCTATGGCGTTGTCTATGGCGTTACAGAACAGCGAATACAATTCGCCCGCGCTTATTCCGCTGAGAATTTTTCCGTCGGCTATGCAGGAAAAGCGTATGCCTTTTCCGTCGCATATCATTTTCGTTTGCGACAATACTACGTCGAGAACTTCGTTGTTCGTTCTCAGATGCGAATCGCAGGCGACAATCGCTTTGCTTACTTCTTTCAACGTCGTTTCGTCGTCGATATAATTGGAAATACTGTATTTTAAGTCGTGTATCTTCATGTTCAACAAATCCATGCTACTCTTTGAAAGTTCGTACCGCTTTCGGTCTTCCTGCCATAGCGAATGAACGGTTTTCACTTCGTCTTCAATCGACTTGACATAAATATTTTCGTATAGGCAATACAAAAGAATCACGCAATCGAGCAACGCGTACAAGTAAAACGCGACGAGAGGAACTATAGGCATGCCGAAAGAATAAAACATGCTTATCGAATTCATAAAGTTGACGACCACCAAAGACGCTACGGAAACTATAATCAACCTCTTGTTGTTGATTTTCAAATCCCCGTGCTTTTGCAAGTTACGAGAATAGAAC
>CAKQSU010000076.1 GCA_934273135.1 uncultured Clostridia bacterium | reverse complement strand
TACATATTCATAGACTTTAAGATATCAATATTACTCAACAAAAAAGTAATTTTCTCAACAATAAACATGGATAATTTATCATCAAAAGGTCCTTTTTTTGTATACTTTTTCAATTCTTTATGTTTCTGGCTATTCATAACACCGTCAGTCCAAGGGGAAAATAATGCATCAGTCAAATATCCATTTTTCCCTTCCTCGATCATTTCTGGAATAGCATACAAATTAGTTCCTATATACGCACAGCCGAATTTCATTGATTCCAATGTTACTAATGAAAAACTTTCCATTCTAGTAGGATTTAATAGAATATGAGCTTGTTCGTAGTATTTTCGAATTTGAGCCTTTGATAATTTATAATCAACAAGTTCGACACCAATTGCGCTTATTCTATCTCTTAGTTCATTACTTAACAATTCGACAGGCGTTATTATGGTTACCGATAAATTTTTCCTATGACCAATGATTTCTAAAGCTCTCAACAACTCATCTCCACCTTTCAAATAAAACTGACTAGAGACAAACAAACATTTTATAGCTCCATCATATGCTTTCTTTAATACGCCATTAGGAATCAAAGGATAGATTTGGATTTTCTTCTCACAATTTATATTATATATCTCATCAAAAGTCTGAAAACAAGCCTTAGACATACAAATAACATATTTTAATTTAGTATCACTAATATAATGCGTTATTTTCTTCTTAGCTATAGGATACAACATTCTTTTATCACAATAATTAACTAATCCATACGGGTTTTCTAAAACGATATAATATGGTTTATTCGTTTTTAAAAATCGATTGTAGCTAATAATACCAACCTTATCCTCGTTTACCTTTTTCCTAATCACCTGAAAAAGTCCAATATAATCGAATATTTTCCACTTTATGACAGAACTTAAACAATGTTTTATTTTGGATGGCACTTCATATGTATTTTTCGCGTCACAACAGATGTTGCATACCTTAGCATTATTTAGAGTGTTTATCATTTCTCGAAAAAAACCACGCAAACTTCCAGCCGTTGTTAATGTTTTCACCAATCATATCCTCTTATTTTTCGTACTTTATTTTTTTTATTACGCCAAAAAACATATTCCAACACGCATACCAAATAGCCGCTAACACAGACTTTTCGTCACAATAACGAAATAAATCGTAATGGCTTTTTAGTTTTTTACTCAATCTATCATGAGAAACAGATTTTTTTCGTATTCTGTATTTTGCAAGATTCTCACGCAACAAATAACAATGTTCTTTCTTTGCAACCTGCAACCACATGGCATAATCGTTATTTTTTTTAATGTCTTTGATTTGAATTAGTCCAATTTGTTCCGCATCATACATAACGGTTAAGCAGCCAATCCAGCAATAACGGTACATTGCTTTTTCTGTTACTTTCTCAGGTCCCGAAACTAAAATATTCAACGGATCCGAAGCTTCATCGATCTTTTCATAATCCGTATAAGAAAACTTGTAATCGTTTTTTTTCATAAACATGATTTGCTTTTCAAGCTTTTCAGGGAGCCACAAATCATCACTATCTAAAAAAGCGATCCATTTTCCTTTGGCTTCACGCAACGCCTTATTTCTCGATACTGCAGCACCGCTGTTTTTTTCATTTTTGAAATACTTAATTCTTTCGTCGGATAAAAACGGTTGAACAATTTCATCTGTGTTATCAGTGGAGCAATCGTCAACAATCAACAATTCCCAGTTTGTATATGTTTGCGCCAATACTGAGTTTATCGATTCCGCTATGTACTTTGCCGTATTATAAGATGGCATTATGATTGAAACCAATTCATTCATAAAATAATCTCTTTTGCTTCTTCTTGCTTTTTGTTATAATCTTCTTGAGTTATTACATTTTCTTGTAACAACCAGTCGCCGTAGTCCATATCCGATACAGTGCCGTCACGAACAACGTCGCTACGCTTTAAAACTTTGAATACAGTTTTTAAAATTATACCGACGTCGCCCCAAAAAGTTATTTTTGCTATGTATTGCAAATCGAATTTCAATTTGTCTTCCCAAGCAATAGCGTTTCTGCCGTTCACCTGAGCTAAGCCTGTAAGACCCGGGCGAACGTTATGACGAGTTCTTTGTTCCGCCGTCATAAAAACCATATCACGAACGAGTTGCGGTCTTGGACCGACGATGGACATGTCGCCTTTTAAGATATTCAAGAGTTCTCCTAACTCGTCAAGCGAACTTTTACGAAGAAACTTTCCATACTTATTCAGCCGTTGCGCATCCGTCAACAAATTCCCGTCCGCGTCCTTTTTGTTGCTCATTGTGCGGAATTTAATCAAGCGAAAAATCTTTTCGTTCCCGTTTTTATCTTTCTTTCCGGGGCGCAACTGCGTGAAAAACGGATTCCCATGCATTGCAATCGCGCCGACCACCGTCAACGCAATCAACAGCGGAGAAAGCAATATAAGAGCCAAAAGCGACAAAACAAAATCGTAAAATCGCTTGAAAAACGGCTTATAGAGCCACATTGACAACAAAAACAACAAAGCTACGGCTACAAGGCAAATAATCGTTATGCCCCACCATGTGCTTATTAAAACTTTAAAAAACTCGTTCATACTCTCTTATCACTCGAAACACGCTCTGACTAATTTTATAATGATATCTTGTTGCTCGGCAGTCATCTTATTGTCCGAAGGCAAGCACAAACCGCGATTAAAAATATCCGCGCCGACATCGAAAACACCGCCCGCTATGTAAGCATTCGTTTTTGCACGCCCGCTTCCCTCACGAGTTATGAACTCGTGCATGCGGTACATCGGCTGCATGTGCATAGGCTTCCAGATCGGTCTGCCTTCCGCATTCAAAGCAAATATCGCTTGCAAAATCTCGGTCGGACAAGTCTTACCCGATTCCGCAACGAACAACGCCGTCGAATCGTCGCGCACCTGCCGGCACATATATTTTTCGTCGATAATCATCGCCGAAAGCCAATAATTCGGTAATGCGCCGTCGATTATGGGATTCATCTTCACAGGCAAATCTTTCAAGCCGTCGCGGTATCTTTCGTAAATCGCTTTCTTCTGCGCGATATGCTCGTTAAGGTGCGGATATTGTCCGCGAATCACCCCCGCAATCACGTTGCTCATGCGGTAGTTGTAACCTACTTCTTCGTGCTGATACCACGGCGCATTCTCGCGCGCCTGCGTAGACCACTTTCTCGCCTTATCCGCCACTTCGATTTCATTCGTCAGCAGACACCCGCCCGATTAACCCGTAATAATTTTATTGCCGTTATAGCTGATCGCCGCATAATCGCCGAAAGAGCCGCATTGCCTGCCGTTCAACGTCGCGCCCATAGCCTCGGCGGCGTCCTCGATCAAAAGCGCGCCGTGCTTTTCGCAGATTTGCTTAATTAAATCGATCCGTCCCGGAAAACCATACAATTCGGCGCACACCACAAGTTTCACCTCGGGGTACAGCTCAAACGCCTTTTCAAGCGAAACGGGATCCATATTCCACGAATCCGCTTCCGTATCGATAAACACGGGAATTCCGCCCTCGTAAACAACGGGATTGAGCGTGGCGTCAAACGTCATATCCGAACAGAACACCCGCCTGCCTTCCAGTGCGCCGTGACCTATTATGGGCTTGCCGTATAATTTCTCGCCCGCCGATTTCACGCACAAATGCAACGCGGCGGTACAGCACGAAAGAGCAACGGCGTATTTCATTCCCGCTTTCTCGGCGGCAATCTTTTCCACCTCGTTGATGTTCGCGCCCACAGTGGACATCCAATTCGTTTCGTACGCCTCGGTCATATACTTTAATTCTTTCCCGTGCATCGTCGGCGAAGCAAGGTATATTTTTTTATCAAAAGGTTTTATATCCGTTTTCTTTAGCATCATTATTTCTCCTTTTTCTGCTTGTTCCGTGCCGTTGTCAAGCATCAAGCCAAAGCTTTGCTCTGAACGCCGAGCGAACGCAATTTAGCCGCCTGCTCATCCGTAAGCGCTTTTTTGCCGCTCCTCACTGTAGATTTTCCGTTCAGTCTTGCTTTTTGTTCGGTAAGCCACCGCGCAAGCCAAACGCCTTCTACCACGTAATTTGCGGGAATCTTCAAATCGCCGTGTTCCGCGTAATACTGTTTCAGCAAAGCGAATTTTTCTTCCCAAGCGTCCGTTTTTTCAAAATTCACTCCAAGGGCGAGTAACTTTTCTTTCTTTTCCTTAGGGAGTTTTTCTCCGACATCAATCTGATACCGAATCCATCTGCCGAGCGCCAATCCGTCTGCCGTAACATACGCCACGGGAATTTTTAAATCTCCGTGCTTTTTCTTGTATTCGCAAGCCGCCAGATAAGCCTTATCCCACGTATTTTTGTGCCGTCCGTTCCAAGAAAAGCCTAATTCGTCAAGCCGTTTTATTTGTTCATCCGTAAGTTCTGCGCCTTTACCAGTACCGTTCTTACGGCTGCGCGTATTAAAAACCCACGCTCCGAGCCGCAAACCGTCCGCCGTCACATAATAACTCGGCACGTCCGCGTTTCCGTTTTCCTTGTAATAATCAAGCAAAGCGGCGTAATTTTTCTCAAACAGATAATCGGGAACGTCCCAAACCATTCCTATTTTGTCAAGCAGTTTTATCCGCTCGTCCGTTAAGTACGCGCTGCCGCTTCCGCTCTTTCGATAGCTGCGAAGCTGCGCAATCCAACGCCCGAGCTTAACGCCGTGATACGCCTTATCGGTGACGCTCGGGAGCAAATCGCCGTGTTCGGCAAAATACTCTTTTGCCGCGGCGTAATACTTTTCCCACGCAATATCCTTAACGCTTTCCCAACGCATACCGATAGCGTTGAGTTTTTCGACTTGTTCGTCCGTCAGTATTCCGCGCGATTTCCCGGCATTTACAAGCCGTTGCGTGTTCAGCCAAGTGCCGAGCGAATACCCTTCTTCGGTGATATACCGCTTTTCCGCTTCGAGATTGCCGTGCGTTTCATAATAGCGTTTCGCCACCGAATACATATATTCCCAAGAAGCCGAAAGCGTATCGTTAAGTCTATTAAACAGCGATCTGCACTCTTTAACTTCGTCGTAAATGCGGAAATTTTCTACCGCTATTTTATCCCCTTCGCCGCGCGAACGATAATACGCGGTCGCAACATGCATTTCGTCCTCAATCGAACCGATACTATACAGGTTTTCAATATTCAGAACAATATCGAAAATCACGGGATTTGTTTTCTTGCTTGCAGAAAGCGCGCGCCCGATTTGCTGTTTGTATATAATGGGCGAAACCGTAGGACGAAGCAAAATCACTCCGCTTACGTCGTCCACGTGAACGCCTTCGTTGAGCATATCGATACAAAACAAAAGTTTTAGGTGTTCGCTATCGTCTTTTTTGAAAGAATCAAACGCTTCGTCCGTGGAAGGGTCTTCCGAATAAGCCTCATAAATATGCGGGTTTTCGTCAATCCCGCCGAACCATTCGGGGACTTTTTCCGTCATCTCGCAAAGATGTTCGTAGTCGGAACAAAACACGATATATTTGCCGTTTTTATCCGTGATATGTTTTTTGAAAATCTCGTCTATTCCTTCCGCCTTATCCAAAGAACGGCGCAATTCTTCGAGATATTCTTCCGCTGCGTCGCGCGTCGCTTTCGATTTCTGACGGCGCACGCGTTCCTCATACTTTTTCAAACTTTTTCTGCACGAATAGACCGAAAGAACGTATTTCGGCGCGTTTAATATTCCGCGGACAATTGCTTCGCCGAGCGTCATATAGCTTGCGATATTGCCATCGAAAAGCTCGTCTGCCATATCCCGCTGATTGTCGAGATAACGCACGTTCGTTGCCGAAAGTCCCAGTATAGGTCGATTATCGTAATATTTTAATAATTTTTGTACGCCCTTGCCCCACTCTTCCGCGCCGGCTCTATGAAACTCGTCAAGAACGATATAGTCGGGCTGAATTTCCGCGATTTCGCCGTCGGTTAAATTCATTAGTCGCGCGTACGTGTAGAAGTCGATATTCTTCGGCTGATAACCGTCGGAAACAGCAGAAAGGTTTTCAAGTTGCGTTTTAAAAATATATTCCGATGGCGAAAGCCAGCAGATTTTTTTGTTCGGGTTATCCTTGCAAAGCTTGAATCCGATGAAAGATTTGCCCGTTCCGGTAGGATGAACGATTGCCGCCTTGCCCGTGTTTTTCATCATCGAAAGAGCAGCACAATACGCCGTTTCATTATGTTCAAACAACGAAATCGCCACAATCTGCCCTCCCGATAGA
>CAKQSU010000075.1 GCA_934273135.1 uncultured Clostridia bacterium | reverse complement strand
CTTCCGCCGCGGGAAACAACCTTAAAAGCTTTTCAAAAACCTCGTTCGTGTAACATGTTTTTTCGCCCTTTAAAAGAACGTAGGTCAAATCGCAAAACTTTTCGAGCGCGATTACAAAGTCCGTCGTCTGACGGGTAAGCGAAGATATACCGCCGATCAAGACCTTTGCACCGTGTATTTTTTCGTCGGTTTTGAGTATTTCGGGCATAAGCGACAAAAACGTGCTTTCGTCGGTAAGAGCTTTATCCGCTATGAACTTTTCGTATCCGCCGTAAATTATTCTCAAATCTTTGAGCTTTCCGCCGAACGCGCCGCCCTCTCCGTCTATTATTCCGTCCAAATCCTCGGGTTTGACCTTTGCCGATTTAAGCTGGGAAATAAGCTCGTACGCAGCAGGAGCAAAGCGGTAGTCGCAATCCTTGAACCTTGTGAGTTCGGCTCGTTTTTCGCCCATTATTCTGCGCACTACGAGCGACGAAGCGGACTTTGAAAGATATTCCTTTTTGCCCGCGTTAAGATAAACGTAACGAGAAAACCCGAGTACGTTCACGTTGAACGCCCCGCCCGCTATCTCGGAAATTTTTCTTTCAAACGAAAGGGTCGCGCGGCTTTCGCAGAAAACGTAGACGGGCTTTTTGATATCCCCCGCGTTTTCGGCGGCGACACGCGCCGTAGTTTCTATTATCTCCGCCGGAGTTTTGCAAACTATAATTTTCATTTTTTTTGTTTCTCCGTCAAAAACCTTTCGGGTTTTTATAAGCATATAATAAGTATACCATATAAAAGATAAAATTTACAGTTTTTTAGCCCGTTTGTTTTTACTTTTTTTCCGAATTATGTTAGAATATGTTTATCTCGATATAAATTACCGCAAACTCAACGCTTTTTCGAAAAAAAAGCGGTCAAAAGGAATTTTAACATGAAAAAACACGGAATAAAATTAAGCGCGATTGCTCTCGCCTTAGCATTCTTAATCTTTACGGGTTGCTCCTCCGCGCCCGCCCTTTCGTTTGCCGGCGCATACTTCTTGCCGGACCCCTCGGCGGTAACCGTAGGCGACGTGAACGAAACTTGCGAATATACCTTATCTTTCGAAAAAGGCAAGCGCGAAGACATATCTTTCACGCTCGCGCCCGAAACGTCCTTTTACAAAACAAAGCTTGAAAAGTCATCGTACGGAGAACAGCTTTGCTACAAGCTCACGACCGAACTAAATTACGACGGGACTTACGCCGTAAAGGGAAAGTCCGACGTTGCCGTTAAAAACGCGATTACGACCGAAGCTTATTTTTCCGCTTTAAAAGACAAACTCAAACCGATTTTTTCTCGGAGAACAGCAAAAGCCTATTCCCCGACTATCAAAAACGGCGAATTTGAAATAAAATATTACGATTACGTCCTCGAAACTACTTATTCGGGCAACGACGCCTCCGTAAAATTCACCGCCGAAAACTTTGCCGACGGCGACTATTCTCTCGTCCCGGGTAGCGTAACGGAATATAAAAACCTCTACAAAACCAATTATTTCGACAACGAAACGGCTCTCTTTTTGCCGCGAACGCTTTCCCTCGGCACGTCTTCCGTAACTTATAACTCGATAGACGGGCTTTCCAAAACCGTGCGTTCGATGAAGCTTTCGCCCGCGGAAACGGCGACCGCTAAGCTTGAATTTTCTTCATACACGACCAATTCCAAAAACATAGCCGAAGTTGCCGCCGACGTTGTGACTTTTTCGCTCAACGAAACCTATTCCGGCTCCGCGCTTACCGCTTATTACGCGCAAAAAAACGACACGCAAAGCCAATATTCGCGCCTTTTAAAGCTCGAAGTCAACGCCGATTACAGCATAGGCAAATTCACTTATATCATAAAATCCGCTTCTTACGGCGCGTAAACGCCGTTTAAAATTAAAGCGAAAGGAGGTAAAGCCATGGAAGAAAACGAAATCATTACCCCCACGCCCGCAGAACAAGATACGGGTAAAAGAGACTATAAGCAAGAACTTTTAGACTTGCTCGAACAAAATCTCCCCGACGAGGAACTGAAAGAAAAACTGTCCGACTACCATGAGTCGGACATAGCCGAAATTTTGCCAGATATAACCAAGGAAGAACGCCTCAGGCTATACCGCATTTTAGGCAACGAAGCCGTTTCCGAAATATTCACTTACCTCGACGACGTTGAAGACTTCATCTCCGAACTCGACAGCGAAAAAGCCGCGGACATAATCGAAGAAATGGACGCGGACGACGCTATCGAAGTCCTCGACGAACTCGAAGAGGACAAACGTTCGGAAATTTTCGACCTTCTCGACGAAGACGCGGCAAAGGATATCGAACTCATCGAAAAATACGACGACGACCAAATCGGTTCGCGAATGACGACCAACTTCGTCACCGTCAAAATCTCGATGTCGGTCAAACAGGCGATGAAAAGCGTTATCGACCAAGCCGCCGATAACGACAACATTTCTACCGTATACGTTTTAAACGACGACGACACTTACGCCGGCGCGTTTTCCTTGCGCGACCTCGTCGTCGCCCGCTCGCAAACCCCGCTCGACGATATAACCGTTTCCGCTTATCCTTACCTTTACGCCGACGAAAAAGTTTCGCAATGTATCGAAGAATTAAAGGATTATTCGGAAGACTCTATCCCGATTTTAAACCGCGACAACAAGGTCATCGGCGCGATTACTTCAAGCGAACTCGTTGACGTAGTCGACCAGGAATTCGGCGACGACTACGCAAAACTTGCAGGTTTAACGCACGAGGAAGACCTTGAAGAGCCGGTTTTCAAAAGCGTTACAAAGAGGCTCCCCTGGCTCATACTTTTAATGGGTTTAGGGCTTGTCGTATCCTCTCTTATCGGCTCGTTCGAACACGTTATCGCCGTGCTGCCGCTCCTCGTTTCCTTTCAGTCGCTTATTCTCGATATGTCGGGTAACGGCGGAACGCAAAGCCTTGCGGTTACCATAAGGGTTATTTCCAACAGCACGCTCAACGCAAAAGAAGTGCTGCAACTAATATTCAAGGAAGCGCGCGTAGGGCTTGTAAACGGCTTGATTTTAGGCGTTTTCGCAACGATAATATGCACGCTGTATATACTTGTTTTGAAAAAACTCGCGTTTTTGGTCGCGCTTTCGTACGCCGGTTGCATAGGCGTTTCCCTCGCGCTCGCAATATTCATCTCTGCGCTCGGCGGCACGCTCATTCCTCTTTTGTTCAAGAAGATAAAGATAGACCCGGCAGTCGCCTCCGGTCCCTTAATCACCACGATAAACGACCTTGTTTCCGCAACAATTTATTACACCCTCGCCAACGTGTTCCTGATCGGCATAATGGGCATAGTCGGCTAAAAAACAAAAAAACACACAACGGGATTGCTCATTCGGCAATCCTTTTTTTAGGGATTGCATTCTTCGTCACTAATTGTTTTTGCGACAATAAATCGGTCTATAAGTCGATTATCTCGTTTTTTAGAAGATAAGGCTGTCGCCTGACGGCGACAGCCTAAAAAAACAATGTTATTGAAGCAAAGCCCGATATCGGCTATGCTTATTGAGCTTTCAGAGCTTTTCTTATGACAAAGAATCCCCAAACGGCAAACCCCGCGACAGCCAGGCAATCGACGACTATAAGGCAAACGACCCATATCGGAAGTTTGTAGCCTATAACGTCGCCGTTCATGGCGTTGGAATTAACCACGGAATAAAGAGTGTTTTTAAAACACTTGCGAAGAATCGTAACGTCTGCCGCGGAAGAAGCGTCGCACCAGGCGACGGGCTGCGTTGCGAGGTTCAAATCGCCGCCCGCATACGCCATCTGACGAGAATTCATATACGCCGGTATCGTGTTAAAATCGCAAAGTACCGAGCCTTTGAACCCCCATTCGTCACGCAATATTTCCGTCACCAAGCGGTAGTCGCCGCCCGTCCAACGCGTGCCGATTCTGTTGAAAGAAGTCATTATAGCCCGACTTTTGCCTTCCTTGACGGCAAGCTCGAAAGGTCTAAAATATATTTCACGCATGGACTGTTCGGTAAGATACGAAGAGTCGCCGCTGATACTGCGATGGGTTTCCTGCTCGTTGACCGCAAAGTGCTTAACGAACGTGAACACGCCTTTTGAGTTGCAGCCTTTGATTTGCTCGGCAGCCATAATACCGGATAACATTCCGTCCTCGGAATAGTACTCGAAGTTTCTGCCGCCGAAAGGACTCCTGTGAATATTTACGCCGGGCGCATACCAGCCGGAATACGGCGATTTGTCGCCCTTTTCGTTACCTATTATACCCTCGTCGCCGACGGCTTTTCCGAAGCGATTTGCTATATCTTTGTTCCACGAAGTCGCAACCAAAGTTTGAGAACAGAAAGAACACGTGTCGTAAAATCTTGTTTTATCCATAAAACAAGCCCAACCGACGGGACCGTCTGCGCAATTTATACGCGCAAGCCCTATTTTTTCGATAGCCTCGATATGATAACTCGCGTAGTTGTAAACCCTTATCATATCCGCAACGGATACCTGGTCAATGAGCAAGTCCCAACGTTCGTCGTCATAGTCGGCAAGCGGGAACCCGGTTGTTTCGTCGATATATTTTCCGTTTTCGTCATAAAGCATATCGCGCAAAACTATACCGTTGTCCTCTTCAGAGGCGGGCATGTCGACGTCGTCGTAGTTGTTCGGGTTGTTATGCTTTAAATCGCTCAGGTAATCGAGCATCTCCTTGCCGACCTTTCTGTCGGCTTCGGTGGGGGTTGTCGGCCAGGTATTGGTCCAATCGCTTCTCGACAGCACCGTACTCAGCGAAAGATCGGAATTGAACCCTTCGTTTTCGCAATCGGTATACCTGTTTTTTACATCGTTGTTTCCCGTTACCGTATCCTTGTCGTAACGAATGTTTTTTCCTACTTTAAACGGTATCGTGAACTCTTTGTCGTGCGCGTTACGGCTTATATACAGCGCGTAATCGTCGGAAGCGTCCAGCTCGTAGCCTTTAAACCCGTTCTTGTTTGCATCCTTATAATCGTAGGAAGCAAGGTAGTAAGGGTCGAAAGTCAATTCGAGAATCTGAGATTTGCCGGGCGCAAGAATATCCGTCTTTGCAAAATCCAAAAGCGTTTCTTCGGGCTTTTCTATCTCTTTCGTCACATACGGCGCGTGTCCGTAAAGTTGAACTACCTCTCGACCGGCGACATTGCCCGTGTTCGTTACTTTAATTTTGACGACGTACTTTCCGTCCTTAGCTATATCAATGTTCTTGATTTTACTCTCGTCGGCTATTTCCCAGGAAAAAGTCGTGTACGAAAGCCCGTAACCGAACGGATAAACCACGTTGTTCTTGTACCAGGTTTCTCCGTCCGTCACGCCGCGCGTTTCGTAATACTTGTACCCGACGTAAATTCCTTCTTCGTAATCGACAAAATAATAATTCACCGCGGGCTGTTCGCTCACGTCGAAAACATACTGGTCCCCTCCGGGCTGTCCCTTTTTTGCCGTAAGGCGGTTGTCGCCGAAGTTAAACCATGTGGGGTCTTGCTTGAAATCCACGGCGTACGTGTCCGCAAGCTTACCCGAAGGATTGACGTTACCGTTCAATATATCGCCGAGCGCAAGCGTTCCCGTTTCACCGGGGAAGCCCATCCAAATCGCAGCGTCTATTTTGCTCGGGTCTATTTTATAACCTTTCTGCGTTACGTATACGTTACCTTCTTCCAAAAAGCCGAGTTCCGTCGGCTGTCCGCTGTTGATGAGAACGATTACCTTTTTAAACCCGGCGTTGCACACGGAGACAAGCAAGTTTTCCTCGTTTGCGTCAAGTTGCAGAAAATGGTCGTCTTTGTTTCTGTAACCGGTAGCGCCGACCATTTGCCTCGGCATATCAAATCCCTCGCCGCCGATTCTCGTGAAAACGACTATTGCGGCGTCGTTATATTTTGCATAGCTTGCGGTAACGTCCGCCGTGTAGGAACTTATAGGCGTTTCGGCGGTCGACAATATTACCGTGTCGCCGCTGTCAAGGTCCTTGCTGTTGCCTTTTCTTTCCGCGCCCGACTTTTTCGTGTCCTTGTAAAAACTTTCCAGCACGGGGTTGCAATCATAGCCCGATTGAGCGAGAGCGTTATAAAAGTTTACCACGTTTGCGGTGTTTCCGCCGCCCGAACCCGAGCCGCCGTACGCGAGGTTGACGGAGTTTTTGCCGAAAATGCTTATTTTCGGGTTTTCTTTAACCGACTTATCGCTTTTCGGCGTCTTAACGGGCAAGGCATTGTTTTTGTTCTTCAAAAGAACCATGCCTTCCGCGCAGATTTCTCTGTTCATCTCTCTCGCGGCGTCGTAGACTTCCTTTTTGCTCGTGTAA
>CAKQSU010000074.1 GCA_934273135.1 uncultured Clostridia bacterium | reverse complement strand
GGTCGGTGCTTCCGTTGTCCGAAACCGCGCCTCTGCCGCTCTTGTCCATGTAAATCATGTAATAAGTTGCGTCGAACCCGTCAACGAGCGACCCCGCGCCGTTCCAGGCTTTCGCGAGCCAATTGTAGTCGTAATCACTCAAAAGACGATTGTACGCCGCCGGGGTTATCTGACAGTCGTAACGAAAGTAGCTTGCGACGCCTTCATACTGAGTAGCAACGCCGAAAAGGGCTTTGAATGCGTCGTCTAAGGTATACGTCCCGGGGATAGCGAAAAAGCCCCAGTAACCGTATAAGTTTTGATTGCCGTACCCCTCTAAAACGGGATACTTCTTTTTTATTTCGTTAAGGAAAAACTCGAGCATGCCGGGCGACATTATAGCGTTGTTTTTGCCGTCGGTCGCCGTGTTTATCGTTTGCGTATTGTAGTAATCAAAATAGCTTGAATTTATATCGAGGAACATATTGAGCTTTTTACCGTCCGCGTTTGTCGCCTGAAACCACGCCGCGGCATTGTAGTCAACTTTGTACGTTCCGTCGTCCGTGAGCTTCAACATGCTTTTCGGGTACGATTCGAGAACCGCAAGCGACTTTTCGCCGAGCGCAGCGCAAACCGTTTCGTAAAAAAGCCCGTCGCTTCTGATAGGAACGCGAACGACGTCGCGCTTAGTTGTCGCAAACGGCGTGCCGGGGATTTCGACAAGCCGCTGCACGGTAACCGTTTTATAGGTCACGCCGTCAAGGATCTCGTTTGCCCGCTCAATTTGTTTGTTATTGAACTTTTCATTAAGGATTCCGGACGTTCTGTAGTCTTTTAAAACGGACGCGGGCGAAGCCGCCGGGGACTGAACCGTTCCGCCGTTTGTTGCGGCGTTATTCGTCGGAGATCCGCCGAAAACAACTTGCTTTTCGTAATACTTTGAGCCAAGCCCCATGAACCCGTTATCGAAAGCCCAGTCGGCAACCTTGTAGTTGAAGCGGCAAAAGTATTTCGTGTCCGGGTCGGTGACTTTTATTTTATAAAGTATGGTCGGCGTGCCGCCCATGTCTTGCCAGTCCAAACCGTTAAAATATGCATTTTCCGAACAATAGTCCCCGCACTCGACCGTCCAGCCTTTGTATTTTTCGCCTAACAGTTCACCTATAAGGTCTTGCTTTTTGTCGCTGAACTTCTGAGACGGATCGATACCGAACTGCGCATTAGAAAAAACATAAACTTTTTTTGCAAAAGCCGTATAACGATACTTTGCGTATTCGTCCTTATGTTGCGGCAAATATTTGTAACGGTTTGCGTAAAACATAGCGCGGCTTAAAAGAGTACAACCGGACGCAACGCCCTTTTCGTCTTCGTTTAAGCGGTAAAAGTCAAAATAAAACTCGCTTATCGCGCCGTCGCGAAGTAAATAAAGCTCGGTGTTTTTAAGCCCTAAGGCGAACGTCATAGTGTAATATTCGTAGTCCTCCGGAGTAATTACGCTTGCCGGCTCGGCGGCAAAAGTAACAAGTCCGCCCGTGTTGTCGTCTTCAGATACGAGGTGCATATCGAGGTCAACGAAGCTTGAGAACATGACGTCGTTGTTGCCTTGCAGAAAGTTTGTTTTTGTGCCGTCTATACGGAACGTTGAGTTGATAACGTCGCTTAGCTCGTCGGCGTGCGCCTTAAGCCTTACCGGGCGGAAAAAGCCCGATAAGGCTAATACGGAGATTGACACAAGAGCGAGCAACGCGCTTAAAAATATGGCAAGTTTTTTGTTGTATGTACTAATCATTTTCTCCTCCGTTTTATGGCGCGAGCCACGAACCAAAGTAACAGAATAAATATACCGACCGTAAGATACGGCGACACGCCGTTAAGCGCAGATATTATGCTGTTGCCGGCAATCTTAGCAAACAGACCGGAAACAAGCATAAAGCCCACAAGCACTAATACGACAAACATTTCAGCCTCTCCATATATCATTCAAGGGTATAGTCGGCAGATCGACGCCTCTATACGACGAGGAACTTGAAGAGGAGCTCGAAGAGCTTGAGGACGAAGAACTCGAAGAGCTTGAGGAACTTGAGGACGAAGAGCTTGAACTCGATGAAGTTGCGCTTTGAGAGGAGCTTGTCCCCGGGGAATCTGTACCGGGTTTTTTATTCATAGCCGTAACAAGGCTTATAGTCAAAAACATTACGCAAAAAATCACGATTGCGGAACGTAACAGCTTTTTCATGGCTTGCTCCTTAAAAGATTATTTTCGGGTCCACGAACTCAATGTCCGTCGGCTGTTTCCCGCCCGAAGAGTCGTTCGGTTTTTCCCCGGGCTTAGGAATGTTGCCGACGATAAAGTTTAACGCCACAAGCACTATAAGCGCGATTATTACTATTGCCGGCACCTTTCTCATTTTCCCTTCTCCTTAAAAGATTATTGCGTTGTCCGCAAACGCTAAGCTTGTGACGAGGTCGAAAGGCGTGAGCGAACCTGTGTTTATCGTAACCTCATTTGTAACGGACGGACCGCTTGTGGAGTATTCGTCATAACTCGATGAGGAATTAAATTTCACTTTAACGGACGAGGAAGAAAGGTAATCTAAAACAGCGTTGTAGGCTTGCTTGTATGCCATTGTGGACTTTGTTTCTTCGTCGACTTTTATTATTTTATCCATATTAAAGACTTCGCCGACTTTTGTTACTGTTAAAATAGCCATATGACTATAATCTGTTATATAGTTTTTAATTATGTTTGTTAATTTAGTAGTACTGTCGGGATCTAACATAATAGAACTACCCTTGTGTGTTTTAAAGGATACGGTCCCTATCGCCTTAGAATCATCTACAGCAACGTCAAATGAAACGGCTTTACCAAACTCGAGGACAACGTTACTTACGGTAAGCGTCGGATTGTTTTCGCCATCCACAAGGCGATAACTCTTTAAGCAATCTACAGTCGCCGTAGCTTTGAGTTCCGGGCGAACGCGAGAAGCAGCCGTTATGATTATCTGTTCGCCAAAACCTCCCGCATAAAGTCCTTGACCCGAAACTCTCTTTACTTTTGCCGTCAAAGCCCCGTCCGAGGTCGGGGTTACCGTAACGTAGTCGGTGACGACCTTACCGGTCGCCCACGCTGAAGAAGGGTTCTTCCAGGCTATAGACCAGTCTATCGCTTTCATATTGTCGGGACAATCCTCGTTTAAAACAACGGTGAGGGTGTACTCGCTAATAGGTAATCTCATGTTGTCTTCGCCCGGTCCTTGCGTTAAAAGGCTAATCATATCGCCTTGAACTTCGCCCGGGGTTATAATAAGCCCGGCGTCCGCCTTGTCGTTCGGCGTGTTATCTTTGTCGGCAAAATTTGCGGCGCAAAACGCGCCTACGCCTATGACTGCTACTAAGGCAATACAAGCGATTATTCTTAGAGTTTTTTTCATATGGAGTTTCTCCTTTAAAAATAAATTTCATTTTAATGATTGTCCGCCCAGAGCTTGCAGAGCGTTTTTACGCCTTGCCCTACGGCTATGAGAATATCTACGGCGAGAATTATTCCGACCGTCAATACAATTTGCTGTACCACGAGCGGCAGAGCCGAAAAGGCTTCGAGGACCGCCGGGAACTGCGAGAATATACTTGTTATAAGCTCATACAGAAGCTCGAAAGAATACTTTGTAGTTTCCATAATCTTAAAAAAGGTTTGTCGGGAACCGATGAGATAGAAAGAACGGTTCCCGACCGGTGAGAATTAAGCAACGAGGCTGTCGTCGATAAGAACTGCGGCAGTCTGAGTGCTGTCTTCCGGCGTCTTGTTATCGTCCTTTTTGTTAAAAAGGTTCTTGATGTTAGAGAACGCCGTCGTAGTGGAAGCAAGAATCGTTACAACGCATGCAGCGATAACGAGTATCTTAACCCATCCTTTTTTCATAACACTACTCCTTTAAAATTATTTATCACCGGGCAAAGCCCGAATAATATCTTTTTGCCCCGCATAGCGGACTCGGCTTTTAACCCGAGCCGCCGTAGGGGAATTGTCAAACGAACCTTTCGGTCCGATTGAGGCTGTTTTGCGCACCCTGCTTTCGCCTGCGCTTTTGACGCTTTTTTTGCCCGTTCGGCTCTCTCGGCTTTTCACTGTCCTAAGCCGCCGAACGGAGTGAACCTCCGCCGTTTCTCGCACGGTCTGCGCTCTCCTCTCTCCTCGCTCCCGAACGACAGGTCGCCCCGCCGTTCGGTGCCTAAGGAAAAGAGATATGAGTGTAAATGAGGATATGTAAATTCAAAATGTTACCGTTTCGATATCGTCAATCAAAGCGGCAAACTCGGCTTTCGTGTGCGTCCGGGCGAGCTTGAACTCCTTAGACTTCACAGTGTCGCCCTTTTTAATTACGCCGATTCCTTCACACTCGGTCGGTCTTGCCGCCGGGGAATACCTTTTCCAATCGCCGTAACCGCCGGCAATGATATCGTCGTAGTGCGTTATCAGCCAGCCGAACGACCGGCGCGAACGCAAAAATCCGCTTTTTGAGATTGCTACGGAAAGCTTGGATAAGTCGATTTTACTTAACAATTCAAGTTGTTCGTCCGTTATCCCGGCGAGCCGCGAAACTTGCGGGTTTTTATCTAAAAATTCGCTTATCGTCATTTTTGACGTTGTTTTTGCCGCTCTCATTCCGCCACCTCCGAAAAGCCTTCGCTCAATAACTTGAAGAACTCCGGATCGGAATCAACGGGGCTGTCAAGCAGCTCGGTTAAAGCTTTTCTGCACTCGGAAGTCGGTAAATACTTGTCTTTCTCTGCCAGAGCGGCGCAAGTTGCATAGTTTTTGCAGTGCTTGCAAACTTCCTCTTCTACGCCGTCACTCGCCCAAAAGCCCTCGATACAGCTTGCTATGTATTGCCTGAATGTCATGTTCATTTTTGTAACCTCCCCTAAAAGTTAAAAATTATTTGATTTCGATTATAAAATCGGTCATTGTGCGGTTTAAGCACTTGAATTTGCCGTCTAAAACGTCTACTTTGTAAATTGCATTTTTGTCGGAACTAAGCAAAGCCGCGCCGAAAAGCAATATCATTTCGTGTTCGTTTTCAATCGGCAGCTCGCTTGCGCGCGCAACCTTTTTGCCGTCGAGCTTGCGCTCGATAAACTCGTTGACTTCTTCAATGTTCATTATCTGTCGACCTCCCCTAAAATGCCGTTGATATATCCGAGGAACGCCGGGTCGGAACCGACCGGTCTGTCGAGAATCTCGTGAACGGTCTGCTCGCACCAGGCTTCCGGAATGCTTGCCGCGCCTTTTGGCGAATCGCAAAGCTCTTCACACTTTTTTCGGTTGCCGCAACGCTTACAGAAGTCGCTGTCACAAAAAGCGACTTGAAAAAGCTTGTCGAGGTTTGCTATAACGTAATCGCGAAAGCTTCTCATATTCTCACCTCGCACGGCTCTAAAAGCTCTTTGCGTTGCTCCGTCGGTATGCGATACTTGAAAATCGCTTTGATTTCGCCTAAGCCGTACAGCGTTTGAAAAATGAATTGTTGTTCGCTGCTCCTCAGATCGTACACGTCCGGATTAACAATGACGTCTTTAAGTTCGTTCATCAAAAAAGACGCCAGATCGTAAACGGCTTCCGGCGTCGAGTGTATCTTTTTTCTCTCAACCTTTGCCGCTTCAAAGTGGTACTTGCCCTTGTGTGGCGCGTTCTGCGCCCTTTTCTTTTCGTTTGACATTTTTATTCCCTACCTTTGCAAACACAGCGTTACTGTGTTTATATCGGTAATATAACACAGATTTTCTGTGTTGTCAAGACAAAAACACAAATTTTCTGTATAATTTTTAAAAAAGGGGTTATAAAATCATGTTTAGCGATAAAATTAGTACTTTAAGAAAAGAAAACAAGCTAACACAAAAGCAGCTCGCAGCATATTTGAATCTTTCGGCAAACGCTATTTGCGAATGGGAAAAAGGACGAAGCGAACCCAATTTTGACACATTAAAAAAAATCGCCGACTATTTCGACGTTTCCGTCGACTACCTTTTAGGGCGTGAAGACGACTTCGGAGTGGTAAAAAGAGAATCGCCGGCGGACAAGGACAGCGAGGAGCTTTTGAGCCTGTACCGGGAACTTACGCCGAGCGCGCAAGAAGCCATAAAGGAGACAATCCGTCAGCTTGTCGCCCGCCAGAACGGCGCGACCGACACCGGGGAGATAAAATGATTATGTGTATTGCACATAGTACGGTTTGAACATATACGTAAGTATATGCCACGCAAAAAAAGAACCCCGCCGAAGCGAAGTTCTTATTTTTTTTGCAGTGTGTTAGAATAGGTCTGAATGTGTTCCCGTTCGGGAAAGAAATAAAATAAGCTCTTCTCCGTCCATTCGATACACAAGTAACCAGTC
>CAKQSU010000073.1 GCA_934273135.1 uncultured Clostridia bacterium | reverse complement strand
CTCCTTAACAACATAGAAACAAGACAGAAACAACAAAGTCGCTTAAAAGATAAGCGACGGGGAGAGGATATGGCAAAAGACACTTTTTACATTACGACGCCTATTTATTATCCGAGCGGAAACTGGCACATCGGCACTTGCTACACCACAGTGGTTTGCGACGCCATTTCCCGCTTTTATCGCCTTACCGGCAAGGACGTGTTTTTTCTTACCGGCACCGACGAACACGGGCAGAAGATAGAGGCGAAAGCCGCTCAAGCGGGCGTTACGCCTAAGGAATTCATCGACCCGATAGTCGAAGACCTTAAAAACATCTGGGCTATGCTCGACGTTTCTTACGATAAGTTTATCCGCACGACGGACGAATACCACGTCAAAGCCGTGCAGAAAATTTTCCGCAAGCTTTACGAGCAGGGCGACATCTATAAATCTCGTTACGAGGGTTGGTATTGCACCGACTGCGAAAGCTTTTGGACGGAATCGCAATTAAAAGACGGCAAATGCCCCGATTGCGGCAGAGAAGTCCATACCGAAACGGAAGAAAGTTACTTCTTCCGCCTTTCCGCGTACGCCGACAAAATTCTGAAACTTTACGAGGACAGCCCCGAGTTTTTGCAACCGAAGTCGCGCGTGAACGAGATGATAAACAACTTCATTAAGCCCGGGCTTCAGGATTTGTGTGTTTCGAGGAAGTCCGTTAAGTGGGGCATACCGGTAGATTTTGACGAAGAACAGACCGTTTACGTCTGGATAGACGCGCTCCCCAACTACATAACCGCGCTCGGATACATGAGCGACGACGATTCGCTTTTCAAAAAATTCTGGCCCGCTAACCTGCACATGATAGGCAAGGAAATAGTAAGATTCCACGCCATAATCTGGCCCGCCATAGTAATGGCTCTCGGTATCGACATGCCGAAAAAAGTTTACGGTCACGGCTGGCTTTTAATCGGCGGCGATAAGCTTTCAAAGAGCAAGCAGGACAAAGTCAAAACCGAACTCACCGACCCGAAAGAATTCGTCGCGCGGTACGGCAGCGACGCTTTAAGGTACTATCTTTTGAGAGAAATTCCTTTCGGGAGCGACGGCGCGTACTCTAACGAAGCGTTCTTGCTACGAATAAACGGCGATTTAAGTAACGACCTCGGCAATCTCGTTTCCCGCACCACGGCGATGATAAATCAATATTTTAACGGCGTTCTTCCCGCGGCGGGCGAAAAGGCGGCGGTAGACGACGAGCTTATCGCAATTGCGAACGGAGTTTTCGCTTGCGTCGAAAAAGCCGTGGAAGAAATAAACGTGCCTAAGGCTTTATCGGAAATTTTCCGCCTTGTCGGCAGGGCAAACAAATATATCGACGAAACAACGCCCTGGATTCTCGCCAAAGACGAAAGCAAAAAGAGCCGCCTTGCAACGGTTTTGTACAACCTTTCGGAATGCGTGAGAATAGCCGCGGTCAACCTTTTGCCGTTTATCCCCAAAGCCCCCGTCAAAATTCTTTCGTGCTACGGCATAAACGCGGCGGAGATAAAGGACATCGATGCGGCTTCCCGCTTCGGCGAACTTAAAGAGGGAACGAAAGTCGAAAAAAGTCAACCGATTTTCCCGAGAATAGACATAAAAAAGGAATTGAAAGCTATAGAAGAAATGATGGTCGAACGCCATAAAGAAGCGGAAAAACAAAAACGCAAAGAGGAAAAGCAAGCGAAAAAAGAAGAAAAAACCGAAAAGACTTGCGACGGCGCAACCGAGGAGATAGATATCGACGAGTTTTTCAAAACCGACTTGCGCGTTGCGGAAGTTCTCACTTGCGAAAAGGTCGTCAAATCCAAAAAACTCCTATTATTCACGCTCGACTTGGGCGAAGAAGTGCGCACGGTCGTGAGCGGCATAGCGCAGTACTATTCGCCGGAAGAGCTTGTCGGCACAAAGGTAGTGCTGGTCGCTAACCTTAAACCGGCAAAACTTTGCGGAATAGAAAGTCAGGGAATGATACTTTGCTCGGACGACGGCGACGGAGTAAGGCTCGTTCGCCCCGACAAGGACGCGGTCAAAGGCTCGCGCATAAGATAATGATTATCGATACTCATACACACCTTTCGGACCCGCGGTATTCAAACGTTCTCGAAACGTTATCGGCTTTCAAGGCGTTCGGCGGCGAATTTATAATAGACGTGGGGTTCGACAAGGACAGCAGCTTAAAGGCGGCGGAGCTTGCAAAGAATTTTAGCGACGTTTATTTTGCTGCAGGGTTTCACCCGTCGGAAGAAGCAAAAAACAACGATTACGAAGCTATAGAGGGACTTTTGGACGATGAAAAATGCGTTGCGGTAGGCGAAATCGGGCTTGATTATCATTATCGCGGCTTCGATAAAACGCGGCAAAGAGAGCTTTTTGAAAGGCAGATATTGCTTGCGCACAAAAAGGGATTACCTTTTATCGTTCACTCTCGCGACGCTTCCGCCGATATGCTCGAAACGCTTTCCGACAACAAAAATTATCTCGGCAAAGGCTTTTTGATGCACTGTTACAGCGAAAGCAAGGAGCAGGCTATGCGCTATCTCGATTTAGGCGCGTACTTTGCGTTCGGCGGCGCGATAACGTTTAAAAACGCAAAAAAGGACGATGTTGTCAAGGCACTGCCGATTGACAGAATTATGGCGGAAACCGACTGCCCTTACATGACGCCCGAGCCTTTCAGAGGCGAGATTAACGAACCGAAGAACGTTATATACGTTTACCGCAAGCTTTCCGAAATTCTCGATTTCGATATAGAAGAGCTTTCGGAAATAATAAGAGGGAACGTGAAAAGGCTGTTTTATAAGGTGCCCTAACGCCATATAGCGGCACATTTTGCCACTGCGTGCGCCGTCGACCGTTAGTTACGTACGTTTTAGTACGCGCCTATCGGTCTCCGTCACCAGCTGTGTCAAACTGCATCACTCTCTGCCGTTAGGATAGTTGAAAGGTGAAATATGCGTGCGAAGCACGCGAAGTTTTCATAAGGAATAAATGGAATTAAAGAAAATCATACGCGAAAGCGGGTTTAAGTTCAACAAACGCTTCGGTCAAAACTTCATAGAAAGCGAAATTCTTTTAGAAAAAATCGTAGAACTTTCCGGCGTTACGGAAAAAGACAAAGTCGTCGAAATAGGCGTGGGCGGCGGAACGCTTACGCGCGCCCTGAGCGAAAAGGCGAAATTCGTTTACGGCTTCGAAATCGACAAAAATCTTCAACCGGTATTGCAAAAGTCGCTTGCGGGAGTTGAAAACGTCGAAATAATTTTCAAGGACTTTATGAAAGAAAACCTTTCGGAACTTGAAAAAGAGATAGGCGAAGAGTACGTCGTCGTGGCGAACCTTCCTTATTACATAACTTCGCCGATAGTCATGCGGTTTATCGAAGAAGCGAAGTTTTGCCGAAGGATAGTCGTAATGGTGCAAAGGGAAGTTGCTTTCCGTTTTTGCGCTCGACCGGCTACCGCCGATTACGGGGCGATAACCGCCGCGATAGGTCTGTGGGGCGACGCCGCGATAATTTTAGACGTCGACAGAACAAACTTCTACCCGCAACCGAACGTCGATTCCGCGGTCGTGAGAATAGATAAGTTTTACGAGGACAGAGGCGTAATCGACAAAAAAGCTTATCGCGACGTAGTGCGTATCGCATTTTCTTCACGCAGAAAAACGCTTGTCAACAATATGATGAATTACTTGAAGATAAGCCGCGAAAAAGCCGAATGCGTTTTAAAAGAAAGCGGTATAGACATTTCCGTGCGCGGCGAAACGCTTTCCGTCGGAGACTTTACCCGCCTTGCAAACGCGTGTAAAAAGGAAAATATAGTTTAAATACAAATACAATCATTCGTTTTGCAGTGTTTTTCATTGCAAAATTTTTTTTGTTATGTTAAAATAAAATTACCACATCATTTTTAATAATTTTTTGCGCAAGGTGCATACTACCATCGGTAGAAGTATGCGTCTCGTTCAATATGCCTTGCGCGGTTGAAAATGGTGTGGTAACTAAGAGACGATATTCTACGGTGTCGCTTCTTAGTAGGCGACACTTTTTTATTGCCGTAGAGAAGGAGTAAAAATGGAAGAATATGTTTTGGCAAGCAACGAAATTGTTCTTTATGAAGGTGAATGCTTTTATTTGTCCGATTTAAAGACTAAATGTAAAATCATTCTGACGAACTTCAACGTTGTTTTAGAGAGTTTGAAGCGTAAACTGTTCAAAACGGAAATCGAAGAAATAAAAACGTACAAAGTAACCAACGTTAAAATTTATCTAAACGAACCGCAGATCAAGCTTAACGATACCACGATAGTTTTTTATTTTGTTAACGAGGTGTTGTCGTTGTTTTTTGGCGATAAAAAGGAAGCAAAAAAGTTTTATTCGAAAATAATGGAGTTGGCTACCGGTAAAACAGGTTTGAAAAGAGGATTAGAAAAGGTTGTCGGAGCGGTGGACGATACGCTCGGAATAGATTCTGTCGGTACGGTTGAAAACGCTTTTTCAAAAAGTAAATTAGGCGGGATTTTCGGTCTCGTAAAAAAGAAAGACAAAAAAGACGAAGTTGCCGCAAGCGGTAATTTTGAAAATTCTTCGGTAGGTACGAAAAACGATGACTTTGACAGCCGCGTAGAAAAATTGAAAAAGCTCAAAGAACTATTAGACCAAGGAGTTTTGACCCGGGAAGAATTTGACGAACAAAAGAAAACTATAATGCAGAGTTAATCGACTTATAGCGTGGCTTTCGACAAAAAACGAGCGAAAAACAAAGCATATTACAATCGAAAAGTGACAAAATATTAAATGAACGGCATATATTATAGCGGAAGGAATTCAGGAGGTAAATATGTCGTTCTTTTCTAATTTCAGCTCGGACAGATGCCCGTGTCAGATGACGGGCAATCCTCTGAACGGGCTTTGCGAAAAGGTTTGCGTAGAAGTCAAAAAGGTCTTTGACGCGTGCATGAAGCAGACTCAGGAGGACGGAGTAGTGCTTAACCTTACGGGCAACGTTCCGGCTAATCCTACATACCCTTTGACTTTTATCAGCGCAAGGAGCGTTTCGACCACGGGCGTTTTGCAGAACGTGCAGGTAGACAGACTTGCTGACAGACCTAACTTTGCAAGGGTTCAGGTGACTGTCGGCATACCCGTCGAAGTTTTGTACGTAGACGCGGCGAACGTCGAGGGCAAAGGATATTCCACCGTTACCGTGACGGAGGACGTTATTTTGTTCGTACCCGAGCCGTCGGTTATACCGTACAACGCGGAAGCCGTCGTTTCGCTCATTTCGACTGAAGGCGCGTATACCGCGGAAAACACCTTTACGGTTACTTGCTGCACGACAACTATTTTGAAGATAGTTATGCCCGTTCAGCTGCTCGTTCCGTCTTACGGTTACTGCAACATTCCGCCGTGCCAGGACTACTCGCAGGAAGTTTGCGCGGGGTTTTTCGAGCTTCCGCTCTTCCCGAACAACGCCACGAACAATTAGTCGGCTAAAAATTAAATATCTTTGTTCCCGTCGTCTTTTTGCTCGGCGGGATTTTTTTTGCTCAAAAGAAGTGAAACTTGAATAACGGCAAACAATTTGGCGTTAAAAGAGTAAAAGGCGTTGAAAAAACGGAAGAAAAATGGTATAATAATACCGAAACGCGACAAAACAAGGTTTTGTCCGCAACTATCGTTGCCCGCGGCTTTACTATTGCAAATCCGCCGTTTCTATTGAAATAGGTCGCGAAAAAGTCCTTGCAAGCAAACTTTTTCGCTTGTATTATAAAACCGAAACGCAACAAAAGGAGAAATCGTATGGAAAACAAAATCAAGATTTTTGAGAATAAACAAGTCCGCACGGCGTGGAATGCCGACCAAGAAGAATGGTATTTTTCCGTGGTGGACATAATCGAAGTTTTGACGGATAGTCCTAATCCTCAAACATATTGGAGAGTTTTAAAGAAAAGGCTGAAAGATGAAGGAAACGAAACCGTTACAAGTTGTAACGCTTTGAAAATGTTGGCAAAAGACGGTAAAAACAGATTGACCGATTGCCTTGATACTAAAGGCGTTTTGCGGCTTGTGCAGTCGATTCCGTCGCCGAAAGCAGAACCGTTCAAAATGTGGCTTGCGCAAGTGGGGGGCGAAAGACTTGACGAAATAGCCGACCCCGAAAAAGCGATACTTCGCGGCGCGGATTTTTACCGAGCGAAAGGCTATACGGAAGGTTGGATAAATCAGCGACTTCAAACGATAGAAATGCGCAAAAAACTTACCGACGAATGGAAAGAACGCGGCGTAAAAGAGGGTGCGGAATACGCAATACTCACCGATGAAATGACGAAAGCGTGGAGCGGTCTGACGGTTAAAGAGTATAAAGAGC
>CAKQSU010000072.1 GCA_934273135.1 uncultured Clostridia bacterium | reverse complement strand
AGAAAAAGGTATAGCCTTTGCTCGCCGCGTCTTTTTGATGTTTCAATAAAAGGTTGAGAAGAAGGGGAAATTAGTTTATTTCTTCAACCGCTTCCGCTTCTTGTTTTACTTCTTGCTCCGTTTCTTCCGACTGAGGGGCATTTGTCGTTGCCGTTTCCTCTTGCGTTTTCTTTTCCGTTGTTGCCTTTTTTTGCGTGGGTAGTTCTTCCGTTTTGTTCAAAGAACCGAAAAGATAGCAGGAATAAAAACCATAAATGACAACTAAAAGAACGTCTATATCGCCTAAGCTTTTAGAAGTGCCGTTGACCTCGAACAAGATATCGAGAAGCAACGTCAAAACGAAAATCAAAGAAACAAGATGAGCAAAGCGGGAAACGAACGGTTCTGCGGAAAATTTGGAAACGATATAAATCACGACAAGGGCAAGCGAAGCCGCCATGCTTAAAATGTTTATCGTCCAAGCCGTAGGTCCCATAACTCTTGCCGCATTGATGGGCGTCAGCAAAAAGCCGACGAACATAAAAACAGCAAACAGCGTTACCGAAAGCAGACTGAAAATCAATTGAGTTTTCGGTTTAAGTTTGCTTCCTGTCAGCACGAACAAAATGCCGACAAACAAATAATAAGCCGATAAGACTATCGCGCTTATTCCGATACCGAGCGCGGCTCCGCTGTAAGACAAAAAGTTCAAATAGTAAATGAACAAAAGCGCGCCTAAAATAATAAGAATGTTGGGTTTGAGGTAATCGGTTAGTCTTTTCATGATTTTCTCTCCTGTTTTAATATATCGAAAGTCTTGTTTCTGCCTCGTCTAAAAACAAAACTTTCGTTTTGAAAACGTTAAGCCTTTTGTCTTAGAAAACACGTCAGCGAAAAACTTTAAACTTCCTTTATATCTTATTATGTTTAAGTTTAAGGCAATTGCATATTTTTGTCAAGTATTTTACTAAATATTTACTGTTTTTTCATCCCTTCGTCACAATCATCCGCATTTTTGCTTTAGTTAAAGTTTTCGGGAGGGGAGAATTCGGACATGTTGGCGCGGTAACGGCGGGGAAGCCAGTTGTCTTGCAGACGTTCGTTTTTGCGCTCCGTGATGCTTACCGCCTTAAAATATTTTTTCCAAAGCGAAGAATAGGCTTGCTCGTTTGCCGTCAGATACACCGTTACGGGCTTGTCGGGCTTTAAAAAATGCAGGGCCTCGCCGTCGAAAAAGCAAAGCTTGTTGCGCTTTATATCGTGAATAATGAATTTTTCGTCGGAAAATCTCCTTTTAAAGTGCGGGGCGACAAGGTCTATAATGTCGTTGTCGGGCGTAAAGCGCGCGTAATATCCGCCCTCGGCTTCTTCAAAACGCAAAAATCCTTCCATTCTGTGAACTTCGTAACTTATTTGCTTTGTAAGCTCGTAATGCCTTAAAACGAACTTGTCGGAGAAGTTGTCAAGCACGTTTTTGCGCATATTGAGGCACCGCTCGGCTGCTTTAAAAACCACAGTTTCCTTATCGTCCGAATATGAACGCAAAGGATAAAAAAGTGCCGATAACAGGCTTATACCCCCGTGTTTGATAATTCCTTTCTTCACGCGCTCGGCGTTTTCTTTGTCAAAAATTATCTCCTTTACCTCTTCCCCGATAACGGGCGCAAAGCTTGACGAGTACACGGCGGAAGGGGATTCTTTTTGAGTGAAGCTTTCGTACAGAGCGCACAAAATTCCGTCGCGTCCGCTTTTTGTAAAATAAATCATAATTGCCCCGTCAGCGCGCTCAGGCTTATTTCCGGCGAAGAAAAGAGAGACAGTTGTTCGTATTTTTGCTCGGCTTCGGGTAGAAGCAAAAGCCGTTGCGCGTTTTTTTCGTCGCCGATGAACTTGCCGCCGCAAGTGACAAAGTGCGCCGCGCGCTTTAAAACCACGCGCAGCTTGACAAGGTCGCAAAAATCGAGCTTGGAATACTTCCGCGCGGAAACTATCTTGTACGCGCTTTTGAACCCTATCCCGGGAACGCGCAGCAAAACTTCCGGCGGGGCGGCGTTTACCTCCACCGGGAAAAATTCGGGGTGGCGCAAAGCCCAGCGGCACTTGGGGTCCATTGTCAAATCAAGGTCTTCGTTCTCGTCGGAAATTTCGTCGGCTCTGAACCCGTAGAACCTCATAAGCCAGTCGGCTTGGTAAAGGCGGTGTTCGCGCAAAAGCCCGGCGGGGCGGGCGGGCAGGAGGTTTGAAGTAAAATTAGTCGGGATATACGACGAAAAATACACTCGCTTCATATCGAATTTTTTGTATAAAGCCTGCGTAAGCCTTATTATCTGTCCGTCCGTCTCGCGTGAAGCCCCGACAATCATTTGCGTTGTCTGCCCTGCCGGCAAAAACTTTTTGTTGCGTTCCGCCTTTGCTTGCCGCAAATTTTCCGCCAACATTCCCATCGGCTCGATAAGCGCGGTTTTTGACTTTTGCGGAGCTAAAAGTTTAAGGCTTTTTTCGCTCGGAAGCTCTATGTTGCAACTCATTCTGTCAACGTACTTCGCGGCTTTGTTTAAGAGATATTTGCTCGCCCCGGGTATGCCTTTTAAGTGAATGTACCCGTGAAAACAGTAAAGCTTTCTTAGCCGCATTACGACTTCTAAAAGCCGTTCCATAGTGTAGTCGGGGCTGCGTTCCACCGCGGATGACAAGAAAAGCCCTTCTATGTAGTTGCGCCTGTAAAAATTCATGACAAGCTCGCAAATCTCTTCGGGCGAGGCGGACTCGCGCGGAACGTCGTTGCTGCGGCGGTTTACGCAATATAAGCAGTCGTACACGCACTTGTTCGACAAAAGGATTTTAAGTAGCGATATGCACCGCCCGTCTTGCGTAAACGAATGGCAGATTCCGCCGTAGCTTGCGTTGCCGACTCCGCCCTTAACGTTTTTCCTCGACGAGCCGGACGACGAACACGAAACGTCATACTTCGCGCTTTCCGTTAAGATTTCGAGTTTTCTTTCGTCAATCATATTTACGCTCCTTTCTGCCGCCCGCAAAATCTTTCGGCAGCATTTTTTTATTGCTCGTATATTATACACCGCTCTTTTTCGTATGTCAAACGTATGTTCGCAATTACCGTAAATTTGCCCGTATTTTTTTTAATCGGGTAAAATTAGGGGGCTTATAATGGCGAAAACGGTAAAAATAGACGAAAAATCTTTTTATTTGTATTGACTTTTGCAGTCGAAGTGTGCTATTATATTTAGGGTAAATAAGAAGGTGAAATTATGCTTAACGAAAACAACCTTTATTTGTTGACGAATGAAAAGCAAAGATTGTACCTGACCGGCTTTTTCGCAACCGACGGGTACGTTGTCGTGTCGGACGGAAAGAAGTTCCTTTTCGTTGACCCGAGGTATTTTTACGCCGCTCAAAAAGCATTGAAAAATTCCGACGTTACGGTCGTGAAAGGCTTTAAGAACGAGGCGTTTGAATTTTTGAAGTCCACGGGCAAAAAAGACCTTTATATCGATTACACCAAGACGAGTATTTCCGAAGCGGAAGAGTACGGCGAGCTGGGCTTTTCGCTCAAAGACTGCTCTAAGGATATGGTCGCTTCGATGAAGATAAAGTCGGACGAAGAGCTTAAAAACATCAAAAAAGCGTGCGCCATTGCGGAAGCTTCGCTCAAATGCGTTTTGCCGCTCATAAAAGAGGGGATAAGCGAATTGGAGCTTGCCGCCGCTTTAGAAGCCGAATTCAAAAAGCACGGCGCGAGCAATCCGTCTTTCGAAACAATCGTCGCTTTCGGCAAAAACGCCGCCGTTCCGCACCACGAAACGGGAAGTACGAGGCTCAAAAACAACGAATGCGTACTTATAGACTTCGGTTGTTTGTATAAGGGCTACTGCTCGGATATGACGAGGACTTTCTTTTACGGAAAGCCGGATAAGCAATTCAAAAAGGCGTACGAAGCCGTCCTTGAAGCTCACCTTGCTGCAGAAAAGGGCATTTACGCCGGCATAGAATGCGTTGCCGCCGACAAGATAGCGCGCGATATCCTCGAAGAAAGGGGTTACGGAAAATACTTCACTCATTCTTTGGGTCACGGCATCGGCGTCAATATCCACGAACCCCCGGCGGTTTCGCCCAAGGGCAAAGGAACGCTCGAAAACAAAATGGTTTTCTCGATAGAACCGGGCGTTTATCTCGACGGTAAGTTCGGTATAAGAATCGAAAACACCGTTACGCTTTGCGACGGCAAAGTCGTTCCGTTCATGAAGACGACGAGAAAGCTCGTTACCCTTTGATTTTTACGTCAAAAAACTATTAAAAAGTCGGCGCGCCGCGCCGCAAAAATAAAAACATTTTACTTATCAGGAGATAAATTATGGTACAAGCAGGCGATTTCAGAAAAGGCGTCACCATCGAATACGAAGGCAACATCTACGTTATAGTAGACTTCCAGCACGTTAAACCGGGCAAGGGCGCGGCTTTCGTAAGAACAAGGCTCAAAAACATCATTACGGGCGCCGTTTTGGAAAAAACTTTCAACCCGACCGAAAAAGTCGAAAATGCGGTTATCGAAACCAAAAAGATGACTTATTCCTATAACGACGGCGGTCTTTACTATTTTATGGACGAAGAATATAACATGGAGCCGCTTAGCTACGAACAGGTGGAAGACGCTTTGCAGTGGATTAAGGAAAACGACCCCGTTACCGTCAAATTCTACAAGGGTAAAGCTTTCTCCGTAGATTGCGAAAACTTCGTCGAACTTTTAGTTACCGAATCCGAACCGGGCGTCGCGGGCAACACCGCAACCAACGCCACAAAGAACGCCACTCTCGAAACGGGCGTTACCATTCAGGTGCCGATGTTCGTTAACGAAGGCGACTTTATCAGAATCGATACCCGTACCGGCGAATACATGGAACGCGTCAAAAAGTAAGTTTATACGCCCGACTTTTGCGTCGGGCTTTTGCCTTTTTTAAAAACTCGAAAGGGGCTTACGAAATGAAGAACGTAATTGTTACGGGCGGCAACGGCGGCTTGGGCGCGGCGATAGCAAAAGTTTTGCAAAAGTCGGGCTATAACGTCGTTATCACATACTTTTCAAATAAAACCGCCGCCGAAGAACTTGAAAAAGACTTCGGGTTTTTCGCTGTTTATTGCGACGTTAAAAGCGAGCGGAGCGTGAAAGAAGCTTTCGATACCGTTCGTAAAAAATTCGGTAAAATTTACGCGCTTATAAACTGCGCCGGGATAGCATTGCCGCAAAAGGTCATAACCGACGTAACAAAAGAAGAATTTGAAAATCTTTTCGCGGTCAACGTCACGGGGACGTTCAATTGCATAAAGCAAGCCTTGATCGATATGATAAGCGAAAAGCGCGGGCGCATAGTCAACGTTTCCTCCGTGTGGGGAGTTGTGGGCGGCTCGTGCGAGGTTGCCTATTCCGCGACGAAGGGCGCGATTAACGCCTTGACGAAAGCCCTTTCGAGGGAAGTAGGCTTGTCGAACGTTACCGTCAACGCCGTTGCGCCGGGGTTTATCGACACAAAGATGAACGCGCACCTTTCCGAAAAAGACGTGAAAGAATTTTGCGAAGGGCTTAGCATTCCGCGCGTCGGCACGGCGGAGGAAGTCGCTTCCGCGGTGTTGTTTCTGCTCGAAAACGCATACGTCACGGGGCAGATACTCTCGGTTGACGGCGGCATGTAAAATTAACGGCGCATTTTATGTGTAAAATAACCAAAAATTCGTTTTTCGACTCTTAAACTTTGCAAAACGTCTTGAATTTTTCCGTCGTTTCGTGTATACTTAAATAAAAAGTAAAGACTAAAAAAATAAAGTAACGGCTAAAAAAGATAAGCACAAAAAACAAAAAAAAGATTACTAAATTACAATGCGTTTGCCCGGCAAGTCCGGTCGGACGCTTAATGGAGAAGATATGGCTTCAAAGCGCACTCGCAAAATGAATAATCCCTCCGCGGAAAGTCCCGATTTGCCGCTTTACCTTTTTCATCAGGGTACAAACTATCGCACATATAAGTATTTCGGCGCGCACTTCGACCGCAAGGAAAGTTGCGTCGTTTTCAGGGTTTGGGCGCCGCATGCCGACGCCGTAAGCTTAGTCGGGGACTTTAACGACTGGGCTGTCGGAAAGAACCCGCTTCACAAAACGGAGGACGGGGAAACCTGGGAGATATCCGTTAAAGGCTTGCGTAAGTACGACAACTATAAGTACGCCGTCACTTGCGGCAAAAAGACAGTCCTTAAAGCCGACCCTTACGCATACCATGCGGAAACTGCACCCGCAACGGCTTCAAAACTTTACGACATAGAAAGGCTTACGAGCAAGGCGGTCTGGTACGAGGAACAGCGCAAAAACTACACCCCGTACGCTTCGCCCGTCAATATTTACGAAGTCAACCTCGCTTCCTGGAAAAGGAAAGAGGACGGCTCGTATCTTTCGTATAAAGAACTCGAAAGAGAACTTGTTCCGTACGTTAAGCGCATGA
>CAKQSU010000071.1 GCA_934273135.1 uncultured Clostridia bacterium | reverse complement strand
CCTTTCTTTTCGCCCGCCTTATTGAAAAGCGTGGCTTGCCCTGCCGACGTTCTCAAAACGTAAGTCTGATTTTTCGCAACGTACGCCGCGTCGTATATGGGGGTGTTTTCGTAATCTTTGAACGAAATACCTTTGTATTCTTCCCAGCTACCCGTAAGCGAGGAGTCTATGCAATACTTCGTGCCGTCGCTCATAAAGGTTATGACTTTGCCGTCGATATACGCAATGCCCGCAAAATCTTCGCTCGATTCCGCCGCCGTAGGCGCGGAAAAAGCAATAAGGCTGCCCGTTTCGGGGTCGTACTTTTTAACGAGTATGGCGCGCTTTCCTGCGCTCCAGCCCGTGCATGCGCCGTAGATATACCTTTCATCCGAGCAGATACCGTGCATGTACGCTTTTTGCACGTTATTCCATTCCACGGCTTTCGTCACCGAAAGATTAGGCGTTTCGTTGTTTGCTATATATTCGCCGACCGACGAATAGAAAGTGCCTTCGTAACGAGTTTCGTACAAGAATTTGTCGATAGCTATCTTTGCGCCGGCTTTAACGGAAAGGCTTATCGCGTTGTCGCCCGTATAAAGCACGGTCGAAGGGAGCGTATAGTACGCGTAATCCGCGCCGCCCGCCGCTTTAAGCGTTTTCGAAACGTAATAACTTGCGCCGTTGACGGTGAGCGACAAAGCGTCGCCGAGGTTTACTTCCTCGCTCGCAAGGTTCTTTATTCTTACCGTGAATTTGCCTTTCGCAAGCGAAGAGGACTTGACGTTGAAGCTCAATTTTGCGTTATCCGCAAAGTTCTTAACGGCTTTCACTCCGTTTTCTTCGGCTATTTCCGCGCCCGTGACGGTCGTTTCTTCCGCTTCCTTTTCGTAAACTACCTTAGCGGCGGTTTTGCAGACTACGGAAGCGTTTTCTTTGAGCGCGCACGTTAAGACGCAGTTATTGGCGAAAGTAGCCTTTTCGGTATTGCCCGTAACGGTGTAATCGCCGTCTTTTAAAAGCAAGCGGTTGCCGTTGTCGTAAGTCGCGCGAACGGGAAGGGTTACGGAAGAAAGCATTGCGCCTTCCCTGACGGAAACGGATTCGCCGTCGGCGACGATAGAAAGCACTTCGCCGTCGGTATAATCCGCCGCTTTAACTACCGTTACGGGGACTTCGAGCGTTTTTTTGACGTCTTCGAGAGTGTAGGAAACGGTTGCCGTTTCCGCGCCCGCTTTTAAGTTTCCGTTCGATTCGACGGCGAGCTTATCCGCGGGGACGACAGCTTCTCTGCCGTTGTTGTAAACGGCTATGCAGCTCATTCCGTCCGTGTCGAACTTCATTGCGTCGGAATAGTAAATGCGATAAGGCGTTTTTTCGAGCCTTAATTCTTTAAGCGCGACTTTCGTGAGCTTTACTTCTACTTCCGCGGTTTTTACCGTGGGTTCGGGGTCGGGGTCGGTTTCGTTCTTCTTTTCGGGAATAAACGTGTAGGACACCCCTATCTTTCCGCCCTTTTCGGCAAAATCCTCGGCGACCGTCATATCGTAAGCGTCCGAACGGAGATATTTGTCGAAATCCTTACCCTTTTCGGTAAAGTGCGCGGTGACGACCAAGTCCTCGTTTTTAGGCGAAGCAAGCCCGTCCGTGAAGTATTCCTTGCCCTCCGCAAGCTCCGCGGAAATGCCCTTTAATTCGAGCGGCAAAGAGTTAAGATACTTTTTTTGTTCCTTTTCGGCAATCGCCTGCTTATAGTATTCGTCGTAAGTCGACTTGCTCGAAAGCATTACGGAAGCCCAGGTTACGCCGACGACGATTACGGCAAGCGCGATAGAAACTATACTCAATATTTTTTTAGTGAAAAACTTCATCATATTCAATTCCCTCCGTTCTCGCCTTCGCTTATCGGTTCTGCGGTTTTACCGTCCGGCACGTACGCGCCGACTACGATAAGGATTATCCACAGCGCGCAACCGGTGATTATGGTCACGTCTACGCACGTCATAAACGGCTTCCACCATACCCACGCGTTAATGGACGAAGAAGAAATATACGTATCGCCCGCGTCGGGGTTTTTAAGATACTGCTTTTCGTAGTAATCGGCTCTAAGCCACATGTACAAAACTTCGTGACCGACTTCGCGCAGTCTGTTCTGCAAGCGCCCGGTCGAAGTTTCGGAATAATTCGTTCCGGAAATCGTGTCGAGCTTAACGCCCATGCCGAGGTCTCCGCCCGCGCGGAGTATTGCGTCGCACCAGGCGTTGGTACCGATATAGTCGGTGGTTATCGCGCCTTTGAAGTTCCATTCTTTTCTTAAAATGCCGGTTAGAAGCGCGGTGGAAGTTTCGGTGTGTTCCGCGCCGATACCCTGATAAGTAGTCATTGCGCCGAGCGCGCCGCCGTCCACGAAAGCTTCTCTGAAAGCTTTAAGGTGAATTTCTCTCAACGCTTGTTCGCTGCACCATTTGTTGTTGCCGCCTCTGCCGTAAAGCGCGAAGTGTTTGATAAAGGCGTATCTGCCCCTCGTGTTAAGCCCTTTGCAAGCGTTTGCGATAATGGTTCCGGCAAGGGTCGGGTCTTCGGACGGAGACTCGTGGTTACGCCCGAAAAACGCCGAACGGTGAGAGTCTATCGCCCAGCCCCAGATTCCGTAAATACCGAGCGACTTCATATCGTCGCCGTAGGACTTGCCGAATTCATACGCAAGCTTGGGGTTCCAGGTGGAAGCTATCGTAACCATCGTCGGGTAACCCGTGCCGTGTTTGGTTCTCGAAATAAAGCCGGCTATCTGAGACGGACCGTCGAGGTCTGCCAATTCCGGCTTGCCGATGGAAGCGACGGGTTTCGTGCCGTAATACTGGTTGACAAGCGTTTTTATGTCCGCGATAGTGAGTTGGTCGAGTAAGTCTTGCCATTCGGGCGCGTTGTAGTCCGCGCCTAACTTTTCGCCGAATTCCGTAATCGTGTTGCCTTCGGCAATCTTAAGACCGTTGTTTTTGCCCCAGTTCGGTTTCGTTTGGTTTACGGGGTCGCCGAAAGCGTCAACGGTGGCGTTGTCCCAGTCTTGCGCCTGCTTTAAGTCGTACGCGCCGCCCGCCGCTTTTATGGCGTCGGGGTTAGCTTTTCTCGGAACGTGTTTTCCCGTGATTTCTTCGAGGGTTAAAAAACCTCCTCTCGTGAGCCACGGGATATCGGCTTTAAAGGAGCCGTCTTTTGAATCGGAATCGATAGGCACGCTGTCTATCGCGTCCTCGCCGGTGAAAAGGTTGCCGACCGCCGCGCCGGTGTCCTTATCGGTAGCAATCTTAACGGTATCCTTGACGTTGTACTTGAATTCCGCAACGCCCGCCTTACCGCCGTAAGTTACGTTTTTTACGTTATGCGAATCGGTCATAAGCTTTATGGAATACTCGCCTTTTTCAAGTTCGTAACCCTTAAAGCCGTTGCCGTTTTTGTCGTAACAGTCGTAAGACTTGAAGTCGTCCGCGTCCACGGTGAGCGTTATCTCGGTGGAAGTACCCGGTTCGATGACTTCCGTTTTCGTAAACGCCACGAGAGAAACGTAAGACTTTTCTATTCCGCCCGCCGTATAAGGCGCGGTCAAGTACGCCGCGATTACCTCTCTTCCAGACACTTTGCCGTTGTTTTTGACGGTCACGGGAATTTCTATTATCGTTTTGTCGTCGATATCGCTGCCGGGAGCTACCGATATGTCACCGACCGTCCATTCGTACTCGTTATAGCTCAATCCGTAACCGAACGGATACTGAACGACTGCGTTATACCCCGTAAGTTCGCCTGCGGGGACGGAACGCTTATAGTCCTTCCAATAGCCTACGCTGTCCGCCGTTTCGTACCAACGGTAGCCTACGTATATACCCTCTACGTAATCTTCGTAACCCATACCCCAATCGGAGTAGCTTTGAGCCGACCAGATGTTTGCGGGGTTAGTGAACATATCGTAAGCGAAAGTGTCCACGGTATGCCCGGAAGGAGAAACTTCGCCGTATAAAAGCTTCGGCAAAGATGACAACGCGCGCGTACCCGTAAATCCTAAGTACATGCACGCGTCAAGCCCGGGAATGGTTTCCAAAAATCCGCATTCGAAGGGGTTTGAAACGTTCAGCAAAACTATAACCTTTTTGAAGTTCGCGCCGACGTAAGTCAAAAGCTTTTCTTCCTCGGTAGAGATTTCGAGATAATGCCTCGTCGTATCGGAAACGCCCGTCGGTCCGCGCTTAGGCTGAGTGGTGTAACACTCCATTCCCTCGCCCGCCATACGTCCTATAACGACTATCGCCGTTTCGGAATAGTTTTTGGCGTTTTCGAGTACCTCGTTGGAATAATAAGTTTTATCGTCTATGCTCGGTTCGCAAAGAGGCGTGTCTGCACTGATGTGCACCGCCCTTAAGTTCGCGCTTTGAAGGTTCGGTTGCTTAAACTTGAAGTAAACCTGACGCAAACTTTCGTTGTACTGCACGCCGTAATCGTTCAACGCTTTGTAAATGTCGATGTTCTTTTCTATATCGTTGTCTTCGGGAACTACGCCGCCCGAAGCGTTCTGCCCGACCGAACCGTAAATCCAGTCGATGGACCGCCATCCGAACACGTTGACTTTCTTGTCGGCTGCGCGGTCGAGGGGAAGAACGTTTTCTTCGTTGCGTAAAAGCGTTGCGCCCTCTTCCACAATCCTTGCGGACAGCTTTTGCCCGTTGCCGCTTGAAACTTCAAGCTCCTCCCTGTCGATTATCGCCGGAGAAAGCTGCGAGTTGATTTGGTTTTCGAATACGTACATTATATTCGTGCCGACTATCGTGGCGACGGATATAAGTACTGCGAAAAAACAATTCAAAGCGACTTTGACAATCTTGTTCATCCCTTTCTTTTTCATATTAACCTCCTTGAGTTTTGAAAACCGACTTAACGAAGCGGCGGCAAGGTTAAGCCGTATTTATTTAAGCGCTAAACGGCGGAATATTTCCGTTACGACTTAATATAAATTCTCACCCGACAACAACAAAAAAAAGACTTTCCCCGACGCCTTGAAAAAGCGACGCAATCCCTTGCGACACTTCTTTTTTAAGCGTTCCGACGAAAGACCTTTTCGTTGTTTGTCGTTTTTCACATTATCAAAATCTCGCTTTTTACACAAAATTTTAATAATCGCCAACGGCGTTTTTTTTACTCAAAGAAGTGCCCCCCCCCCCCGATTTTACGGGTTATCGACATTTTTCGCTAAAACCCTTGTTTTTCGGGAGGAGAGGACAAAAATCCTCTATTTTGTTGTAAAGTTATAAACATTTTCGCCGCTTTTTTTTGCGGAAAAACATTTTAACTTCTTATATCTTAACACAACATATCCACATTGTCAATACCATTTTTAAAAATAGTTTTAAGATTATTTTTGAGCGTATCAAAACAACGCTTTTTATCGGCGATTTTAAGAAAAAGTTTTTTATTTCAGCAAAAACCGCCCCACCATTGACGGTTGAGACGGTTTTTATGTGAAAAGTTAGGCTATAAGTCGATTAACCGCAAATCAAGCGGTTTTTTTGCCTTTTGAAAACACCCGGAAAGCGACAAGCCCCCACGCGGCGAGAGCGAGGAACAAAACGCAATCGCAAACGATTAAGATTATCTCCCACACCGCTTTGTTGTAGCTTATTCTTACGCCTTCTCCGAGTCCGTTCATAGCATTGCTGTTCGCAACGGCGTACAAAACGTTCTTGCTTGCGCGGCGCAAGGAAGTAACCGCAACTGCGGAATCGACGTCTTTAAAATCTTTGCCCGCGCTTAAATTCAGGTCGCCGCCGGCACGAATCATCTGGTCGACGTTCATATACGGCGTAAGGTTATAATCGGTTATTACAACGCCTTTAAAGCCCCATTCTTCACGCAAAAGCGAAGTGAGAAGCGGATAGCTTCCGCCCGCCCACGTTCCGCCTATGCGGTTGAACGCCGACATCATAGCCGTGGTTTTGCCTGTTTTTACGACTTCTTCGAAAGGCTTAAAGTAAACTTCGCGCATGGTCTGCTCATCCGCCCAGGTTACAAGCCCGGTAGTGTCGCGGTTGGTTTCCTGGTCGTTTAAAGCGAAGTGCTTGCAATAGGCGTAAACGCCCTTTTCGGCTGCGCCTTTAACAACTCCCGTCGCCATTTTTCCCGACAAAACGGGGTCTTCGGAATAATACTCGAAGTTTCTGCCGCCGAACTGCGAACGGTGAATGTTCATGGCGGGCGCATACCAGCCCGAATACGTTCTTCCGTCGCCGTTTTCATACCCGACGAGGCTTTCGTTGCCTATCATAACGCCCGTTTCCTTGGCGATTTCGACGTTAAAGGTCGCGCCGAGAACGCATTCGGAAGCATAAAAACAAGTGTCGTAAACGGACGGGTCGCCCATAAACACGCTGAACCCCATAGGTCCGTCGGCGTCTATCGTGCGCGGCTTTAAGATATTTTCGAGCTGTTCGGTATGATAATTACCTCTTGAAACGAGCCTCACC
>CAKQSU010000070.1 GCA_934273135.1 uncultured Clostridia bacterium | reverse complement strand
GCGTTAAGCCCTGGGGCAGATACGAAGCCGACGTTTACATGCCGTGCGCGACTCAAAACGAAATCACTCTTGCGGAAGCCGAAAAATTCCCTAAGCTCGGCGTAAAATACGTCAACGAAGCGGCAAACATGCCGACAACCAACGAAGCAATCGAATTTTTGCAGTCAAAAGGAATAATCGTTTGCCCCGCAAAAGCAAGCAACGCAGGCGGCGTTGCGGTTTCGGGATTAGAAATGAGCCAAAACTCGGCAAGAATAAATTGGAGCGCGGAAGAAGTAGACGAAAAACTCAAATCGATAATGAAAAACGTTTACGCGCAAATAACAGCCGCCCTCGAGGAATACGGCTTGGGCTACGACCTCGTTAAGGGCGCAAACCTTGCGGGCTTCAAAAAAGTTTCCGAAGCAATGCTTGCCGAGGGCGTTTATTAAAACAAAACAATAAAAGAAAGTATCAAAAGAGCCGTTAAGGAGTTGTTCCCTAACGGCTCTTTTTTTATATGAATTTTCATAAAAAGCCCCTCTATAAGTCGATTATCGACTATTTTTAAAAAGCGGACAAGCAAAAAACAGTCGCCCGTTTAAGAGTGACTGTTTTTTAGAAAATAAGCTTAACGCTTATTTGTTTTTCTTGATTGCCGACTGCGCTGCCGCTAAGCGAGCGATGGGGACGCGGTAAGGCGAGCAAGAAACGTAGTCAAGACCTAATTCGTTGCAGAATTCGATGGAGGACGGGTCGCCGCCGTGTTCGCCACAAATGCCGCAATGGAGCGTCTTTCTTGCGCCGCGACCTAATTCGACAGCCATCTTCATGAGCTTGCCTACGCCGTTTGTGTCAAGACGAGCGAACGGATCGGACTCGTAAATCTTATGGTCGTAATACGCGCCGAGGAACTTGCCTGCGTCGTCACGGGAGAAACCGAACGTCATTTGCGTCAAGTCGTTGGTGCCGAAGCAGAAGAATTCGGCTTCTTTAGCTATTTCGTCGGCGGTAAGCGCAGCGCGCGGGATTTCTATCATCGTGCCGACTTCGTAGGTTATTTTCGACTTTGCCGCCGCGATTTCTTCGTCCGCTACGGCAACTACTATATCCTTAACGAACTTAAATTCTTTTACTTCGCCTACGAGCGGAATCATGATTTCCGGCTTAATGTTCCAATCGGGGTGTTTAGCCTTAACGGCGATTGCCGCGCGGATAACCGCTCTCGTCTGCATTTTCGCGATTTCCGGATAGGTTACGCAAAGTCTGCATCCGCGGTGACCCATCATCGGGTTGAATTCATGCAAGGAAGCGATTATCGCCTTGATTCTTTCAACCGATTTGCCCTGCGTTTTCGCAAGAGCCTCGATGTCGGCTTCCTCGGTCGGAACGAATTCGTGAAGGGGCGGGTCGAGGAATCTTATGGTAACGGGGTTGCCTTCGAGGGCTTCGTAAAGCTTTTCGAAGTCGCCCTGCTGCATCGGCAAAATCTTATCGAGCGCGGCTTCGCGTTCTTCGACCGTGTCGGAGCAAATCATTTCCCTAAACGCCGCGATTCTGCTTCCCTCAAAGAACATGTGTTCCGTGCGGCAAAGACCGATGCCTTCCGCGCCGAGTTCTCTCGCACGCTTAGCGTCTGCGGGAGTATCCGCGTTAGTGCGGACTTTGAGCGTTCTGAACTTATCCGCCCAAGCCATAATTCTCGCAAATTCGCCCGTTACGGAAGCGGGAACGGTGGGGATAATGCCGTCGTAAATATAACCGGTGGAGCCGTTTATCGAGATAGTGTCGCCTTCATGGTAAGTTTTTCCGCCGAGCGTAAAGACTTTGTTTTCTTCGTCCATAACGATTTCCGAGCAACCGGAAACACAGCAAGTACCCATACCGCGAGCAACGACCGCCGCGTGAGAAGTCATACCGCCGCGAACGGTGAGGATACCCTGAGCGGCTTTCATGCCTTCGATATCTTCGGGGGAAGTTTCGAGCCTTACGAGAACGACCTTTTTGCCGTTTGCGTTCCAAGCCTTTGCTTCTTCGGCGGAGAATACTATCTGACCTGCGGCTGCTCCCGGGGAAGCGGCGAGTGCTTTGCCGATAGGTTCGGCGGCTTTCAAAGCCTTAGCGTCGAACTGCGGGTGCAAAAGCGTGTCGAGGTTGCGCGGGTCAATCATAAGCACCGCTTCTTTTTCGGTTATCATGCCCTCGTCCACAAGGTCGCAAGCGATTTTCAAAGCCGCCTGAGCGGTACGCTTGCCGTTACGGGTCTGAAGCATGTAAAGTTTTCTGTTTTCGATGGTGAATTCCATATCCTGCATATCTTTATAATGAGATTCGAGGATATTGCAAATCTTTTGGAACTGCTCGTATACTTCGGGCATAACCTTTGCCATTTCGGCAATCTTCTTAGGCGTACGAACGCCCGCAACGACGTCTTCGCCCTGCGCGTTCATCAAAAATTCGCCCATAAGCTTCTTTTCGCCGGTAGCCGGGTCGCGGGTGAAAGCAACGCCCGTGCCGCAATCGTCACCCATATTGCCGAAAGCCATCATCTGAACGTTGACCGCGGTACCCCAGCTGTACGGGATATCGTTGTCGCGACGGTAAACGTTTGCGCGGGGGTTGTCCCAGCTTCTGAACACCGCTTTAATCGCGCCCATAAGCTGTTCCTTAGGATCCGACGGGAATTTTGCGCCGATTTTTTCTTCGTATTCGGCTTTGAACTCGGAAGCGAGTTCCTTAAGGTCGTCCGCGGTAAGTTCAACGTCCTGCGTAACGCCTTTTTCCTTTTTCATTTTATCGATGAGCTGTTCGAAGTATTTTTTACCGACTTCCATAACTACGTCGGAATACATCTGAATGAATCTTCTGTAGCAGTCCCACGCCCAACGCGGGTTGCCGGATTTTTTGGCAAGCACTTCTACGACGTCATCGTTGATACCGAGGTTCAAAATGGTATCCATCATGCCGGGCATGGAAGCTCTTGCGCCGCTACGGACGGAAACGAGCAACGGGTTCTCTTTGTCCCCGAATTTTTTGCCGCTCATTTTTTCGAGCTTGTCCACGTACTCCATAATCTGGGCTTGTATTTCCGGATTGATAACTTTGCCGTCTTCGTAGTACTGTGTGCAGGCTTCGGTAGTGATGGTAAAGCCCTGCGGCACGGGAAGACCGAGATTGGTCATTTCCGCAAGGTTCGCGCCCTTGCCGCCGAGAAGCTCGCGCATTTTGCCGTTACCTTCGGTAAATAAGTAAATGTACTTCATTGAAACCTCCTAAAATGTTTTCAATTACTTTTTTTTGTAAGTTAAAAAACCGACGAGCGCAAGCAATCCTTCTTGCGCCGCCTCGGTGTTCTCACCATAAACAATTATATAGTAAATTTTCGTTACTGTCAATAGGATAAGCCGAAAATTTCGTTAAAGAAAGCAAAATTGCCTAATTTTTACGGTTAAACTGTACAAAGCCCGTCTCTATAAACGCAAAGCAAAAAATTTACGTTAAAAAAAGAAAAATACTTGTCGGCGCGTATTAAGCCGCTTGACAATATCCGTCTTTTGGTGCTACAATTAACACACCGAATAAATGGTGGAGTCTGTCATACGGTTTTTATGCCGTATTTACTCGGTGAAAAGATAAAAACCTTTTTAATTTAAGGATTTTTTTATGCTTTTTACAATCGCCTTTCGGGCGATTGTTTTTTTACCTTTCGGCAATGCTTTCGGTATATAAGATAAAAGGGAAAAGATAGATTATAAATTAAGGAAAGTTGTTATGAGAAAAACTAAAATCATCTGCACGATAGGTCCGGCGTGTTCGGACGAAAAAACACTCGAAAAAATGTGCCTTGCCGGCATGAACGTAGCGCGGCTCAACTTCTCGCACGAAACGCACGAAGTCCACTTAAAACGCATAGAACTGATTAAAAAGGTACGCGAAAAATTAGGTTTGCCGATCGCCATACTTTTGGACACAAAGGGACCGGAATTTCGCACCGGCACTTACGAAAACGGCAAGATAGAATTGAAAAAGGGAGACAAATTCACACTCACCGTGCGGGACGTCGTCGGCAACGAAAACATCGTTTCCGTTTCGTATAAAAATCTCAACAAAGAGCTTTTTACGGGAGACAGAGTACTTATAAACAACGGGCTTGTCGAACTCGAAGTCGAAAAAATCGACGGAGAGGACATTGTTTGCACCGTAAAAACGGGCGGAACGCTTTCAAACAGAAAGAGTATGAGTTTTCCCGGCAAAACGCTCAAAAACGTGTACTTAAGCGAGCAAGACAAAGCCGACCTTTTGTTCGGACTCGAACACGGAATAGACTTTGTGGCTCTTTCTTTCGTTTCTTCCAAAAAGGACGTGGAAGAAGTTTCTTCGTTTTTAGCCGAACACGGGCATACGGATGTTGATTTTATCGCAAAGATTGAAAACGCCGCGGGCGTAGACAACATAGAAGAAATTTGCAGCGTTTGCGACGGAATTATGGTTGCGCGCGGAGACCTCGGCGTGGAAGTTCCTTACGAAACGCTCCCGGCGATACAGAAAAAACTCATCACAAAATGCCGCTTTTTAGGCAAGCGCGTAATCACGGCGACAGAGATGTTAGAGACGATGATTCACAACGCGCGTCCGACGAGAGCGGAAATTTCCGACGTGGCGAACGCCGTTTACGACGGTTCGAGCGCGATTATGCTTTCGGGCGAAACGGCTATGGGCGATTATCCCGTTCAATCGGTCGAAGCGATGGCGAAAATCGCCGAATACACCGAAAACAACATTCATTACGAAAAGCGTTTTCATTCCTGCAACTTCGAGATTAAAAACCTCAACGACGCAATTTCGCATGCGACCTGCGGAATGGCTCTCGATATCGGCGCGAAAGCAATCGTCGCCTGCACGCTTTCCGGCAGAACGGCAAGAATGATTTCGCGTTTCCGTTGCCCCGTAAGCATTATCGGCTTAACCGACAACGAGGAAACCTGGCGCCGCCTTGCCCTTTCCTGGGGAGTAACGCCCAAACTTTGCAAAAAATACGAACTTACCGAACAACTTTTCGAAGAAGCAGCTAAGATAGCCAAGTCTACGCTGAGCCTCAAAAAGGACGACAGAATAGTCATTACGGCAGGCGTTGCCGGCATGACGGGGCTGACGAACACGATAAAGGTTGAAACGGTATAAGAGCTACCGAAAACGTTTAAGCATAAAAAAAAACGCGCCGCGGAAAAATCCGCGGCGTTTTTGTTGTAAATTAAAAGCGTAACGGATTATAACCAAACTTCCTCCGTTACCGCAAAAGCGCAAGTTTTTTCCGCCGATACAAAGTAAATGTCTGTTTTTATAAATTCCCTGACGTTGAACGTAAACTCATAATAAATAACGAAAGGATAATAAAGCGCAAACTTTGACTTCGAACATCGCTTTTAACAAAAATTTAATTCTCAAAATAAAAGTTCTTGTCGGCGAACGGAAAAACGCGATTAACGCGCTTATAGCTTGACTTCTAATGTCTTGGTGTTGTTTACCAAATCCAAAGCGTTTTGCGCCGCGGCAAGAGCCTCGGCAACCTTTTCGTACTCTATGTTAACGTCTTTCAAGTCGTAATTTAAGTACCTATAATCTATCACGGAAGACGTTCTGCCCGAATAAGCTTCGCGCGTTTTCGCAAGCTTATCCTTCATTTCCGCAAGGCAATCTTTACGGGAAGAAAGTTGCGGAATGTAAACGAGCATTTCGTCAATCGTCATATCGAATCCGTCCACGACGGTCGTGCAGTTGAACATGTTGAGAGCGTGTTTTAACTTGCGGATTTTCGTTTCAACCTCGTTAAGTTCTGCCTGCGTGGCGCAAAAATCGTATTCGGGGCGCACGTCCTCGATATTTTCGCCTACTGCGGCGATGAATTCTTTCGCCCGACCTTGTTTTGCGAAAAGCGATTGTCTTTCTTCGTTGAGTTTTTTGAGCGTTTTTGCTGCTTGTGCGGATGTCATTATCATTTTTTCACCTCTTAAAAAATTTTATTTATGGCGTTATCCTGCGCTTAATCGATAAATTTATCGAGTTCGGCGGCAACGCGCTTGTTTACTTTGAACTTAGGCTTATCGTAAAGTTTTCCTCTTGCGACAACCCTTTCGACGTGCCGTAAAGCTCGCAAATCTTCGAGCGGATTTTCTTTTAATATAATCATGTCCGCCGCTTTGCCCGCTTCTATGCTGCCCGTTTCGTCGCCTATCCCCGCAACCGAAGCGGCTTGTTTTGTCGCCGAGTAGATTGCAAAGGAATTAGAAACGCCTACAAACTTCTTAAAGTAATAAAGTTCGCGCCAAAAATCGTACTGCGTTATCCACGGGCAGCCCACGTCGTTGCCCAAAACGACGGGAATATCGTTTTCAATCGCTGCCTTTGCGCAATCGATTATGCCGTTAAACACCACGTTGCCGTTGAAGCGTTCGACTTCGGAAGCGGAAGAAACGGACGACGGAAAGAGCGCGTACGGAAGCGCGGGAGAAAGCGTTGTGC
>CAKQSU010000069.1 GCA_934273135.1 uncultured Clostridia bacterium | reverse complement strand
GCAGCTTCACCCGAATGTTTGATTGAAAACGCCGCGACCGTATTTGCGCTCAACTTGTATGCTTTTGCACTCACAAACCCCATAGCAGTAATGCTTGCTTGCGGAAGTATTTATCCGTCACTTGATTTCTATTTTGACGGCACGCTTAGTTGGTGGGAACGTTACTGGCGGTGGGTTGTTTTAGGCATAGGTGTTGCGGCGACGATAATAGCCGTTGCGCTTGCACCGTTTACATGCGGAGCGAGTGCGGGCGCGGGAGCCGCGATAGCCACAACGCTGTTCAACATAGCAATGGGAACAGTAATCGGCGCGGCGACAACGCTTGCAATAGGCGGTATTACGGCAGGTATAAGCAGTGCTTTAAAAGGAAACGGATTCTGGAATGGTTTTGCCGATTATTACGCTTCCGCAAACCTTGCCGACATACTCTTGACGAGTTTTGCGTTCGCCGCAGTCGGTGTTATGTTGTCAAATGTAGTAGGTGCTTTCCAGTGTTTTAAAGAAGGTACGCTTGTTGCAACCGAGAACGGCTTGAAGCCTATTGAAGAAATCGAAGTCGGCGATAAAGTACTCGCTTACGACGAAGCTACGGGAGAACAAGCGTATAAACCGGTATTGCAACTATTTAGGAATAATACAGAGGCATGGTGCGAAGTCTCCGTTGAAGTAAACGGAAAAACCGAGATTATCACGTCAACTCCCGGACATAAATACTATTTGCCGGATAATATTGAGGGCAGAGAAATCGGCGAAAAGCAAGAGCATGAAAGTTATTATGGATTATCTGAAAAATGGATATCGGCTTGTCATTTAAAAAATGGCGACAAAGTGTTGCTTTCGGATAACAAGTACGGTATAGTCAAATCTGTAAAGATACATGTTTTAAAAACGCCCGAAACTACTTATAATTTTGAAGTTGCGGATTTCCATACTTACTACGTTGGTGAAGATTCCGTCTGTGTTCATAATGCTGGTTGTAATATCAATCAAATGAATACACAAATAAAAAAAGGACAAGCTCCTAAAGGAGTTAAGCGTATTGACAAACCTTTGGTAAAAGGCGAACAAATACATGCTCATTTGGATAAAGGTTCTGCTATAAATATAGACGGGACGTTAAAACATGGTAGTGGAAAGGAAATGACATCGGCAATAAAAAATTGGTTAAAAGGAAATGGTTGGGATTTATGAAAATCATAGGAAGTAATAAAACAGGTAAAACTGTAAAATTAAATCGCATTGATATTCAATTGAAACTTAGTGAAATTGACAACATAATTGATTTTTTACAGGCTTGTAAGGATGCATTTAATTCTCGGCAACAAGATTGTAGCATACAAAGAATAGTCATGAAAGATGAAATGATTGACTATGAGAAACTTACGAAATATAAAGCCATTAAAGCTATTGGAAGCGAGCTAATAGATTGTGAGTTGCATTATGTGGATTGGTGCGAAGAGAAAAGAAACTTAGAAACGGATAAAGATATAGTTATTCACACACCGTTTAAAGCCAAAGAGAAAGATGATGGTACCTTTACATGGGAAAATGTAGACTAATACTTTATGGCAAAGGTATAAAGCCATAAAATACCAACTAAAAAAGTTACCAAAGATTTTTTCATTCATTTTTTTATGGAGTGTCGCAAGCTGTGAGTTTTTCTTGCGGCTTGCGATAACTCCCAAAAATTCTAAAAAAGCTTGATAATCGATATATAGCTCGACTTTCACATTGATATCACGCTTCAAAACACGGTAACGAAATTACCAATGCTAATAACCCGGCAGTATTAAATCCGTTCCGCTGGAAATCGCAATATTACGATAGCGATACTAAGCTTTACTATATCGATAATCGCTGGTATGACCCCAAACGCGGAAGGTTCATAAGTTCCGCCTCACCCGAATGCTTGCTTTCAAACGCCGCAACCGTATTTGCGCTCAACTTGTATGCTTTTGCACTCACAAACCCCGTAGCAGTAATGCTTGCTTGCGGAAGTATTTACCCGTCACTCGATTTCTACTTCGACGGCGAACTTGGTATATGGGAACGATATTGGCGGCAGATTGTTTTAGGAATAGGCATTGCAGCAACGATAATAGCGGTTGTTCTTGCCCCATTCACGTGCGGAGGAAGCGTAGGAGCGGGAGCGGCTATAGTAACGGCGTTGTTTAATATAGCTAAGGCAACTATTATCGGAGCTATAACAACGCTAGCTATAGGTAGTTATGTATCGGGTATAAAAAGTATTATTGCCGGCAATAGCTTTTGGGACGGTTTCTCTGACTATTTTGCTTCCGTTAACTTGGTCGACGTATTCTTGACGAGCTTTGCCTTTGCGGCTGTCACCGCGGCGGCAAGTTCAATTGTTCGCTTCCGTCAATGCTTTAAAGAAGGTACGCTTGTCGCAACCGAAGACGGCTTAAAGCCTATTGAAGAAATCGAAGTCGGCGACAAAGTGCTTGCTTACGACGAAGAGACCGGCGAGCAAGCGTATAAAGAAGTTGTTAGACTTTTCCGTAATGAAACCGAAGAGTGGTATCATATCACGGCAAACGGCGAAGAGCTTGTTTGTACAGGCGGTCACCCGTTCTTTGTAAAAGATAAAGGTTTTGTTTCTGCAAAAGACTTGTCTGTAGGAGATATCCTGCGTTTGTCTGACGGTGCGTTAATACCGGTTTCGGCAATTTCAGTTGAAAAACTTGAGCAACCCGAAACTACCTACAACTTTGAAGTTGCAGAATTCCATACGTACTATGTTGGCGAAAGCGAAGTCTTGGTACATAATACTTGCGCTAAAGATGCTTTATCGAAAGCAAAGGTCGACGAGTTTACGGTGAAAAACAAGCACCTAAATTCTTCTGGTGGTAAATGGAGTAAATTTAATGTCGGTACTGAGGCTGAAGCTAAGGCAATTTTAAAAGAAACTGTAAATAGAAGTAACATTCTAAGTGCAGGTAATAATTCTGGCGTACTTGGTTCTTTAGGACAAAAATCTTTTGATATCGTTTTGGATGCTGGAAAAGTTATTGGAACGAGAGGAGAAAGTAGTATCTTAATGATTATTGATGAATTCGGTAATATATGGACAGTTTTTCCGAAATAGAGGTAAAAAATAATGACAGTTAACAAAGATTATATTATTTCTAAATATGGTGAGAAAGCTTTTGCAAAAGTACAAGATTTTCTTTATTGTGAAAATAAGGATATCTTATCTGACTTAAAATATCTTATTAGTAACGAGAATTTGAGAAGCTTTGAATATGAAGGCAATAAGTATATAATAAGCAAGTCGTTTGCCGAAACAACGATTTTGATTGTTGACGGAATAGCAGAAGAAAACAAAGTTTTTCAAGATTCGACAAGACTTATTCTCACTATTGAGGACTTTTTGAAAATTATTACCTAATAGATTAAAAATGATCACATTTAAATTTTTTCAATTTTCATTTATTTCTCGGGCTATCGCTGCTAAAGGCGATAGCCTTTTCTCATACGTAAAAAAACACGATAATAGCGTTATAGCTTGACTTTTTTATAAAAAAACTCCCCAATCGGTAAAGACGGGGAGAGGTTCTTGTTTTTTAGTTGTCTTCTTTCGGATTGTCCGCGTGCTTTCCGCCTTTCGTGTCGTTGTTTTCGCCGAGTTTGAAAATCTTTTTAACGGCAAAGTAGAGCGGGGTGCCTAAAACGCCTATCGATAAGAGTTCCGGCCAACCGATTGAAAGCATGTATACAAAGTAGCTTTCGGGGGTTTCGGTCGCAAGAAGCAGAACGACGGGGATTAAAAGCGTGTTTGAGATTACGGGGCAAAGTATGCCGACGATAAGCTTCAAGGGGACGTTTTTAATGAATTTGCCCGCCAAAAGCGTGCCTACCGCGCCGATAAGCGTTGCCGTTGTGCCTAAAACGATATCAATCGCCCCGTTTGTGCCGAAAAAGTTGGCTATAAAGCAGCCTACCGTCAAGCCTACGGCGCATTCGGGGAAAAGCAAAGGCAGAATGCATAAAGCTTCGCTGAAACGTATTTGGAACGGACCGTAAGAAAGCGGCGAGATTGCGACGGTGATGAGCGCGTACAAAGCCGCGGTTACGCCGGCACGTGTTAGTTGTTTTATGTTCATTTGTATAAGCCTCCGATGTAAAAAGTTGGCTTATACGTTGATTAACGCCGCTTTTTACAGGTTAAGAAATCGTTTTTAAAGGGTTTGCGACCACTAAATAGAAAATCATCCATAGCCCCGCCAAACCGACAAGAGAATAAATTATTCTCGACATTATAGAAGCAACGCCGAAGATTATCGCAACGACGTCGAACGAGAAAAGCCCGATTAAAAGCCAGTTAAGCGCGCCTATTATTACGAGAATGAATGCTATAAAAGAAGTTATTTTCATATGTTTACCTCCGCTTTTAATTTGTGCTTTGCGGCGGAAACTATACATGCAAAAAAAGAATGCAATCCCTAATCTTTTATATATTCGACGATGAACGAATCGTAATCGAACTTTTCGACAAAATCGCTTTTTACGAACTTTACGAAGTTAAATTTAGCGAAGTTGAAAATGTGCGTTTTGATTATTACGGGAGTGGGACAATCGAGCGCGTGGCAAAGCTCGCTTATATACCCGTAAAACAGCGAATAATCCATTTTTTCGGCGTTTATCGTAAGCGTTTTTTGCTCGGCTATTTTATGCCCTTTCATGAGTTTTCCCCAAAGTCTAATCATGCGTTTTCTCCGTTAAAATTTGCGTTTAAGAATTCGATATGCTCAATTTTACCACAAATAAAAAAACTGTCAATTGTTTTAGCGGCGGTTGATAATTTTTTTTGTAAATTAGCTTGACTTATTTTCCCGTCCGTATTAAAATACAATATATAACGGAAGGCTTGAAAAAGCGCATTCCAAAATAAACATGAGGTGTAAAACAATGGGTAAAAGCAAAATCGAAATAACTGCGGACAGCAGATTTCTCACTGCCGTATTGCTCGTGGTAATCGGCGTAATGCTCCTTAAACTTAAAGGCGGAGCTTTTGACGTGTTGCTTGTGGTAATCGGTGCGCTCGTCATTTTAAGCGGTCTTCTTTATCTCGTAGATAAAAATTGGCTTAAAGGCTGCATTTATGCGGCTGTCGGCGTTTTTCTTATCATAGGCGGTATGCTTATCGTTAAGATAATGATTATCATTTTCGGGGTTCTCCTCGCCGCGCTCGGTCTTTATCAGCTTATCGTAGCCATTAAAGCCAAAGACAACGCCGCTATAATTTCCGGCATCGTCACGATGATAGCGGGCATTCTTTTAATCGTCACCTACTGGTATGCGGAAGAATGGTTCTATATCGCACTCGGCGTAGTTTCGATAGTTGCGGGCGTTCTCGCAATCTTCGGCAAAAAGTTAGGCGCGTAAAAAACTCAATATCGAATAGAAAATACGGGCTGTTTTTAGTAAGCAGCCCGTATTTTTATGCCGCAAAATGCGTTTTGTCCGTATTTTCGGTGTTTTGAAACTTGCGTATTATCCGTAAAAAGACAGAAACGAAACCTGCGTTTTATCCGTAAATCGGGGTAAAATTATCTTGCGTTTTGTCGGAAAACGTGATATAATGGACTTGAAAACGAATAATCGGAGGGAAAATATGTTCGAGAGAAAAATTTACAAAAAGCTTTTGGCGTGGAAAAAGGAAGCTTCGGGCGAAAAAGCGTTGCTTATCGAGGGAGCGCGCCGAATAGGTAAATCCACTATAGCGGAAGAGTTCGGAAAAAGAGAATACAAAAGCTATTTGCTTATAGACTTCAACGACGTCAGCCCCGCCGTTATAGACGCGTTTGAAAAATATCTTAATGATTTAGACACCTTCTTTTTGATTTTATCGACCGAATACAACACAACGCTTTATCCGAAAGAATCTTTGATTATATTCGACGAAATACAACAGTACCCCAAGGCAAGGCAGTCGATAAAAAAATTAGTTAGCGACGGCAGATACGACTATATCGAAACGGGTTCTTTAATTTCTATTCGCGAGAACGTAAATGGAATAACAATCCCCTCGGAAGAAAGAAGCATATGCATGTACCCGATGGATTTTGAAGAGTTTTGCTTTGCGCTCGGCGAAAGGAAAATGACGGAGTATATCCGAAAATGTTTTGCCGAAAAAAAACCTTTGGAAGAAAATTTACACCACAAAGCGATGATGCTTTTCAAGCAGTATATTCTCGTCGGCGGAATGCCTAAAGCTGTTGCGAAATATCTCGAGAACAACCGCAGTTTTTCTGCCGCGGACATAGAAAAGCGCGATATTTTAGCTCTTTATCGCAGCGATATAAGCAAGATAGACAGAAACTATCGTTCTAAGGTTTTATCGATTTTTGACCAAATACCGAGCTTTTTATCGCAACATGAAAAGAGAGTTCGCCTATCGTCTATCGAAGAAAAATCTACTTTCCCTATGTATGAAGAAACGTTCTTTTGGCTGGGAAACTCAATGATTGTGAACGAGTGTTTTAACTGTGCCGACC
>CAKQSU010000068.1 GCA_934273135.1 uncultured Clostridia bacterium | reverse complement strand
ACAGGTTTGAAGTTTTTGAAAACGAAACAAGCATAGGCTCGGCAACTTGCAGCCTTGCGGCTCTCGCTAAAAAGTACAAGGTGGAAATCTTGCGCGCGGCGTACACTTACGGCTCGGCGGTTTCCAACTACCTCGAAGCCCAAAAGACCCTCGTCATCGAAGCCGAATCCGATTACGTTGTAAGAAAACGGGCAAACGGTATGGCACTTCATATGGACACGACTTCCGACGGCGTAAAGTTTGTCAAAAGTATTGCCGGTGCCGAATATGCTAACACCTCGATAGTTTTCGGAGTAAATGCCGAAGAGGCTTGTTCCGCAACGCTTAAAGCAAGTTTCAAGATGTTAACTTATGGATTTCCGCTTTCTCAGTATGTCGAGGTTAAAGTCAACGGTGAAAAAATTGAGTATAGTAAAAATCTATCTGCCGACTCGAACGAAGGCTTTGAAACTGTCGATATAGCAACAATAACTTTAAACAAAGGATTTAATACAATAAAATTCATCGCTAAAGCCTGCAGCTATCCGCAGTTCCCCGGTTTTGATAAAATTGAAGTTGTCGGCGAAGCCGCGCTCAACGAGCATGTCGGCGTATGCCCCGTATGTGAAAAGGATACAAAAGGAAACGGTGAGGATAAATGTACTTGCAAATACAACGTTATCGAAGCCGAATCCGATTGCGTAACCTTAACGCAGGCGGCAACAGAGGTAGGCGGCGGCGTAGTTAAAGGCTCAAACGAAAACGGCGGTTACGTTAAAGCTGAAAACAACAACCAAGGCTCTAAGATAACATTCAATATTTCGTCCGGCGTAGCGGGCAAAGCGCTGCTTAGAATATACGTTGCGCCTAAGAATGACAATTATTATTTCCATAATGAATACACTGTCGAAATAAACGGCGTTCAGTATTCTTTTGAAAGCGTAAGGATTGAAAAAGACCCCGAACTTCAAGAAAACCAATGGCTTGCTCGTAATTATGTTTGCGTTGTAATAGGCGAGATAGATTTGTCGGCGGGCGATAATACGATTTCGTTTATTCAGAAAGGTTATGCCGGCACTATCATGGACAAGATTGAGCTTATTTCGACGAGTGCGACCGTTACGGGAGTAGCACAAACTCAGGCTCAATAACAAAAATTTGCTTTTATGCTTTCGGCGGGGAATTTTTCTCCGCCGAAAAACTTTTTATATATAAAAATAAAAAAACGGTGAAAAGAGTAAAGGGCGATAAAAACGCTTGACAAAAAAAATTATTTGATATATAAAGAGAGTAAGATTTTTAAGCGGTACCGTGATGCCGCAAGATTGTATACTTTTGTTCGTAGGGGCTTTAAAGAAAATTCCCTTTCGTTTTAAACGCGCAGTATAAGTCTTGTCGGTTGCGGCAAGGCTTTTTTTGAGGGCTTTATGGAACGGACGAATGAAAAAATTCAATACGGAAAGTTTTCCGAGCTTATAAACGAATTCTTCCGACAGGGAAGTGTTTTTCCCGTTCGCTTTAATAATTATGTTATTTTTCCCGGCTTTTGTGACGTTCATGTCCATTTCAGAGAGCCGGGTTTTTTTTACAAAGAAACGATAGAAAGCGGCTCTAAGGCGGCGGCGCGCGGAGGATATACCGCGGTTTGCGCAATGCCCAACCTTTCGCCCGCGCCCGACGGGCTTGAAACGCTCAAAGCGGAAACGGACATCATCGAAAAGGACGCCGTTATAAACGTTTACCCTTACGGCACGATTACAAAAGGCGAAAAGGGCGAGGAGCTTTCGGATATGGAGCAATTAGCCCCCTTTGTCTGCGCGTTTTCGGACGACGGCAGAGGCGTGCAGAGCGAAGAGATGATGAGGCGGGCGATGCTCAAAGCAAAGTCGCTCGGCAAGGTGATTGCGGCGCACTGCGAGGACGATTCGCTTTTGTTCGGCGGCGTTATGCACGAGGGCGAAGCGGCAAAACGGCTGGGCGTTAAGGGCATTTCTTCCGAAAGCGAATATAAAATGATTGAGCGCGATTTGCGCCTTGCAAAAGAAACGGGCGTAAAATACCACGTCTGCCACATTTCTACCGCCGAAAGCGTGGAACTTATCCGAAGAGCCAAAAAAGAGGGCGTGAACGTCACTTGCGAAACGGCTCCGCATTACCTTGTCTTAACGGACGAGGACGTAATAAACGACGGGCGGTTTAAAATGAATCCGCCGCTGCGTTCCGAGAGAGATAGACAAGCTTTGATAGGCGGCGTTCTCGACGGCACAATCGATATGATTTCCACCGACCACGCGCCGCACACGGCGGAAGAAAAGTCAAAGGGGCTTATCGGCAGCCTGTTCGGCGTTGTCGGCATAGAAACGGCGTTTGCGGTTATGTATTCGGCGTTCGTCAAAACAAAGCTGATTGACGAAAAAAGGCTTTACGAACTTTTGGGCGGCAACGCGAGAAAGAGGTTTTCTCTGCCGATACGAAAGGATGATTTTTGTATTTGCGAAACGGAAACGGGTTACCGTATAAACCCCGAAAATTTTTTATCGAAAGGAAAAAGCACGCCGCTAAACGGGCTTGAAGTTTACGGCAATTGCGTATTGACGGTGTGCGGAGGAAAAATCGTATGGCAAAAAATTTCGACGTTAAATTGATTTTAGAGGACGGAAGCGAGTTTTTAGGGCTTAGCTTCGGGGCAAAAAAGGAAACGGTGGTGGAAGTCGTGTTCAACACTTCCATGGTCGGTTATCAGGAGATAGTTTCCGACCCGTCGTATACCTATCAAGGGGTTGTGATGACTTATCCGCTCATCGGCAATTACGGCATGGCGGCGGACGACTACGAGAGCAAAAACCCGTCTATAGGCGCGTTAATCGTAGCGGAGTATAACGACGAGCCGTCAAACTTCCGCGCGACGGAAACGCTTTCTTCTGTTATGGAAAGGTTTTCCATCCCCGGGATAAGCGGAATAGACACGAGAAAATTGACGCGCATTATCCGCGACAAAGGGAGCATGCGCGCGATTATCACAAACGTTAAAACAACGAGGGAAGAGGGCTTGAAAAAGATTGCCGCTTCGCCCGTGAAAAGCGACGCCGTAGAAAAAGTTTCCTTGAAGAAGATTCGCGAGGCAAAAGCGGAAAACGAAAAATTCCGGGTAGCCGCAATCGATTGCGGAATGAAGGAAAACATCGTTCGTTCGCTCAACGCGCGCGGCTGTTCGGTCAGGGTTTTTCCTTACGATACGACCGCGGCAGAGATAAAAGAGTACGCGCCGGACGGATTGTTTTTGTCAAACGGACCGGGCGACCCCGAGGACGTTACGCCCGTTATAAGGCTTGTAAAGGAGCTTAAAGGAACGCTTCCTATTTTCGGGATATGCTTAGGGCATCAGATGATAGCCCTTGCTTACGGCGCAAAGACGTATAAACTTAAGTTCGGGCATCGCGGAGCAAACCACCCCGTTAAAAACTTAAAAACGGGGCGCGTGGAGATAACTTCGCAAAACCACAGTTACGCCGTGGATGAAGCTTCGCTTGAAGGAACGGGGCTTACCGTTACGCACGTCAATCTGCTCGATAAAACGGTAGAGGGCATAGAATGCGAAAAGGACAAGGTTTTTTCCGTTCAGTACCACCCGGAAAGCTCGGCGGGACCCGAGGACAGCAAGTATTTGTTTAATAAATTCATAAAACTTTTGGAGAGTAAAAATGCCTAAGAGAAGCGATTTGAAAAAGATAATGGTAATAGGCAGCGGACCTATCGTTATAGGTCAGGCGGCGGAATTCGATTACGCGGGTACGCAAGCGTGCCTTGCCCTAAAGGAAGAGGGTTACGAAGTCGTGCTTTGCAATTCCAACCCCGCAACGATTATGACGGACACGACTATCGCCGACAAAGTGTACATGGAGCCGCTTACGCTCGAATACGTGGCTAAAATTATCCGCTACGAACGCCCGGACGCAATTATTCCGTCCTTAGGCGGTCAAACGGGGCTTAACCTTGCCATGCAGCTCGAAAAGAAAGGGGTTTTGAGCGAGTGCGGAACGGAACTTTTAGGCACGAAAAGCGCGAGCATAGAAAGGGCGGAGGACAGAGAACTTTTCAAAAACCTTTGCGAAGAGATAGGCGAACCCGTTTGTCCGTCCGAGATTACAAGGAGCTTAGGCGAAGGCTTAGCCGCCGCAAAAAAGATAGGCTACCCCGTTGTTTTGCGCCCGGCTTTCACGCTCGGCGGAACGGGCGGCGGATTTGCTTATAACGAAGAGCAGTTTACGGAAATTATGACCAATGCGCTCGAACTTTCGCCCGTAGGCGAAGTGCTTATAGAAAAGAGCGTAAAAGGGTATAAGGAAATAGAATACGAAGTAATGCGCGATTCCGCCGACACGGCGATAACCGTCTGCAATATGGAAAACCTCGACCCCGTGGGCGTGCATACGGGCGACTCTATCGTCGTTTGTCCCAGCCAGACGCTCACCAACAAGGAGTATCAGATGCTCCGTAACAGCGCGCTCAAAATTATCCGCGCGCTGGAAATAGAGGGCGGTTGCAACGTTCAGTTCGCGCTCGACCCCGATTCTTTCGACTATTACGTTATAGAAGTAAACCCGAGGGTTTCGCGCTCGTCCGCGCTCGCAAGCAAGGCAAGCGGCTTTCCGATAGCCCGCGTTTCGGCAAAAATCGCCGTGGGACTTACGCTTGATGAAATTATTCTGCCCAACACCCCCGCAAGCTTCGAACCCGCGCTCGACTACGTTGTTACGAAAATGCCGAGATTCCCGTTCGATAAGTTCGCAAAGGCAAGCAACGAGCTTTCCACGCAGATGAAAGCGACGGGCGAAGTAATGAGCATAGGCAGGAATTTTGAAGAAAGCTTATTGAAAGCCGTGCGTTCGCTCGAAATAGGCGCGTATCATCTCTTTTTGAAAAAAGCCGAAAAGATGACGGATACCGAGCTTGAAGAATACATCGAAAAAGCGACGGACGACAGAATTTTCATGATTGCCGAGCTTTTGCGCCGCGGCGAAAGCGTGGAAAAGATATGCAAAATAACCGCGATAGACAAGTTTTTCGTGGACAAGATAAAGCATATAGTAACGCTCGAAAAGGAAGCGGAAGCCAATCCTTTCGCCGTAAAAATTCTCAAAGAATGCAAAAAGTACGGTTTTTGCGACAGAGCGGTTGCGCGGCTCTGGAACACGGACGAATTAAAGGTTAAAAAATTCAGGCTTGAAAACGGCATACTTCCCGTATACAAGGAAATCGATTCCTGCGCTTCGGAATTCGACGCGTATATCCCGTATTTTTACTCTACTTACGCTGGCGAAGAAAACGAATCGAAAACGGACGCGGGCAAAAAGAAGATTGTCGTTCTCGGCGCGGGTCCTATAAGGATAGGGCAGGGAGTGGAATTCGATTATTCTACCGTCCACGCCGTTCAGACTATACGTAACGAGGGCTACGAAGCCATTATCATAAACAACAACCCCGAAACCGTTTCTACCGATTACACGACTTCCGATAAGCTGTACTTCGAACCGCTCACCGTCGAAGACGTTATGAGCGTTATCGAACTCGAACAGCCGGACGGCGTTATAGCTTCGCTCGGCGGGCAGACGGCAATCAACCTTGCCGAACCGCTCGCAAAGCGCGGAGTAAAAATAATCGGAACCGACTGCGAAGCGATAGCAAGGGCGGAGGACAGAGATTTATTCGAAAAACTTTTAGGGAAGTTAGGCATTCCCGAACCCGAAGGGCAAGCCGTAACCACTCTCGAAGCGGGCGTTAAGGCGGCAAAAGAAATAGGCTATCCCGTTCTCGTGCGCCCGTCGTTCGTTCTCGGCGGCAGAGCAATGCAGATCGTAGCAAACGAGGAATCTTTAAGGGAATACTTGCAGACGGCGGTAGAAATAAGCAACGAAAAACCCGTGCTTGTCGATAAGTACATCGTCGGCAAAGAAGTCGAAGTGGACGCCGTTTGCGACGGGCGCGACGTATTCGTTGCCGGGATAATGGAACTCGTTGAAAAAACGGGCGTTCACAGCGGCGACAGCATAAGCGTTTATCCCTCTTTCTCGCTTTCCGACAAGGTTAAAGGGGTTATCCTGCAATACGCAAAACGGCTCGGGCTTGCGATAGGCATAATCGGGCTTTACAACATACAATTCATTGTCGATAAGGACGAAAAGGTTTACATTATCGAAGTAAACCCCCGTTCCTCGCGCACGGTGCCGTTCCTTTCAAAGGCTACGGGCTTCGGCTTAGCCGACATCGCAACGGAAGTTATCTTAGGCAAGAGCTTGAAAGAACAAGGTATATTCTCGCTATACCCCGAAGAAAAGAAGCGTTGGTACGTTAAAGTCCCCGTGTTCTCGTTCAGTAAAATACGCGGACTTGACGCTTACCTTTCGCCGGAAATGAAGTCCACGGGCGAAGCGATAGGCTACGACGACAAGCTCAACAGAGCTTTGTATAAGGCGTTGCAGGCTTCGGGAATGAAGTTGCACAACTACGGCACGATTTTCGTAACCGTAGCCGACAAGGACAAGTACGAGGCGTTGCCGCTTATAAGGCGATTCTATAACCT
>CAKQSU010000067.1 GCA_934273135.1 uncultured Clostridia bacterium | reverse complement strand
GACATCATGAAGATTGCAATCGTAGACGACGAAGTTAGTTTCAGGTGCGAGCTTATAGGGTATTTTAAAAAGTACTTTTCGGGCGGCGAGGTGAACTACGAATTAAAGACTTTTGCTGACGGAGAGGACTTTTTAAAGTCGAACGAAAAGTTTGATTTAGTGCTTTTCGATATAGAAATGCCCAAGACCGACGGCATGAGCGCGGCAAAAATTTTGCGAAAAAAAGACGAGGACGTTATAATCGTTTTCGTTACGCAAATGGCGAAGTACGCGCTTGACGGTTACGAGGTCGGCGCGTTCGCGTACGTCGTTAAGCCCGTGGAGTATTACGACTTCAAAATGAAGATAGGGCGCGCCGTCAACAAGATAATCGCGAAAAAGGGCAGAAGAATAATAATCAAAAACAAGGGCGAAAGCGAATACGTTGGCGCGGCGGACGTTATTTACGTTGAAGTTGCCAATAGGAGCATCGTTTACCACACCCGCGGTCAAAAAATCACGACTTACGGAAGCTTGAAAGATGTTGAAAAGGACTTTGCGGGCTTGCCGTTTGCGCGGTGCAACAATTGTTACCTTGTCAACCTTGACTTCGTGCAAGGCGTGAAAGGGCTTACGCTAATCTTAAAAAACGGCGAAACTTTGCAAATATCTTCGCCGCGCAGAAAAACTTTCCTTAGCGCGCTCACGGACTATATCGGAGGATAAAATGTACCGCATATCTTCGCTTTTTTATTACAGAATAGTCTTTATGGCGGAACTTTTAATCGCCGAAGCAATTTTTACGTTCAGGCTCAAAAAACGCAAAAACTTTCCGCTCCGCGTTGCGCTTTGCACGCTTGCCGCCATTTCTTTTGCGTTCGCGTTGCCGATAATAGAGTATAGCGCAGCGTACTGTTCGCTTATGTTTTTCATAATGTACGCGTTTACTCTGCCGCTCATGATGATATGTTTCGACGAGGGGTGGAAGATAATTTTGTTCTGCTCCGTCGCGGCGTACACCACTCAGCATATCGCTTACGAATTTTACGACCTCGTGCAGTGCGCGTTCTCATTCGGCGGCGGAATGCCCGGCAATATCTACACTTCGAGCGACAATCTCGCGTTTTTTACAGACCCCGTTTCGCAAATAGTGTTTTTCGCGGGGCATGCGGTAATCTACTGGGTAATGCTCGTAACTTTCGGCGTAAAAGTTCGCGGCGGAAGCGAAATGCAGCTAAGAAGCACCACCGTTTTCTTTTTAATGACGGCGATTGCGCTTATAGACATCGTCGCAAGCTCGCTCGTCACCTATTACGGTTATAGCCCTTATAATAAGTTTTCGGTTCTCTTGCTTGCCGCGTACAATATCGCGTGTTCGCTTTTCACTATGGTTTTCCAGTTCGAACTCATCATTCGAAAAAAATTGCAGAGCGAACTCGACATGGAAAAGCGGCTCCGCAGGCTTGAAAAGGAGCAGTACGCCCTTTCAAAGGAAAATATCGACCTTATTAACCTAAAATGCCACGATATGAAATACCGTATCCGCGCGATAGGCAAGGAAAGTTCGCTCGACGAAAAAGCCGTAAAGGAGATTGAAAACTTAATCAACGTTTACGACAGTTCCTTTTCGACCGACAACGCCGCGCTTGACGTTATTCTTACCGAAAAGAGCTTTGCGTGCCGCAAAGAGGGCGTAAAGCTTTCGTGCATAGTCGCGCGCGGCGCGCTTAAATTTATGAGCGAATCGGACATTTATTCGCTGTTCGGCAACGCGCTCGACAACGCTATCGAAGCGGTTAAAGAAGTTGAAGCCGATAAAAAATTCATAGACGTTTCCGTGAAGATAACGGGCGATATGACGGTTATAACCGTAAACAACTACTTTGCCCATTCGCTCACCTTTATAGACGGTTTCCCGGTTACGACAAAGGAAGAAAAAGACTATCACGGATTCGGCATGAAGAGCATTGCCGAGATAGTCGCGCGCTACGACGGAGAGCTAAGCATTTCCGCCGAGGACGATATTTTCGGACTGAAAATTTTGTTTTTCAACGCCGATACGCCCGTAAAAGAGCAAGAAAAACCGCTCGGGTGAAGAGGTTACAACAATTGAAAGTCAGTTTACAACAAACCTATTGACAAAGTTATTTGCGCCGTTTATACTGTTGCACGAGTAGTGTGCCGAGCGGCGCAAATTTTATTTTCGCTTGGCGCAAATTATAATTACTCGGGAGGTTTTTCATGTTAAAAGAAAGAGGAAAACGAAAGATTGCCTTGTCTTTGGCTATCGTTATGCTTGCGGCGATTTTCGCGCTTGCTGGCTGCGGCGAAACGCCGAGCGATTCGTCGTCGACTAAAACCGAAGCGATAGTCGTTTCGATAAGCGTTACCACTCAGCCGACAAAGACGGAGTACGTTGCGGGCGAAACGTTCGACCCCGCGGGAATGGTCGTTACGGCAAAGTATTCGGACAACACTACAAAGACTGTTACCGACTACGCGCTTGACAAGACCGGCGCACTCAAAGAGGGCGACACATCAATCGTTATAACTTATCAGAACAAGCGCGCGGTAGTCAAAATCACTGTCACAAAAAACAACGACCCGTCTACTTTTGAGGACGCGGTTTTAAAGCCGAGCGCGGGCAAAGTTAAAGTCGAAGCGGAAGATTTTGCTTGCAAATTCGCAATCGAACCGTCCGATTCCACATGGACGAGCGGCGGGCTTTCGACCCCGTATCTTAAAAACGGCGAAAAGATTAGCGTATATCTTACCGTCGAAGAAAAATGCGTCGTTTACGTCGACCCCGTTATGGCGTACGTCAGCAATTTTGCTTGGGATAAGCTTCTCGTAAAAATAGACGATACCGCCGTTACCCCGTCGGGCAATCTCGGCGCGGCGGAAGACGCGGGCAACGACCACAATAAAAAATGGCTCAACTGGACGGAAGTTTCGTTCGGAAGATTCGTTCTCGAAAAGGGCAAACATGTTTTGACTATTACGGTCGTCGGCGCGGACGGACCCGCCATAGACTATTTCAATTTCACTTGCTTTGCCGAAAACTCAAAAGAACTTTACAAAATAGGCATAGCGAACGCGCCCGACAAAACGGAATACGAAGAGGGCGAGCCGTTTATTTCCGGCGGCATAAAAGTAGTCGCTTATTATAACGACGAAACCGAAGCCGATATAACAAACGAATGTACTTTCGATAAAACGGAAAACTTGACGACGGAAGATACTTTCGTTACCGTAAGCTACAAAGGCTTTACCGTAAAACAAAAAATCACCGTGCTTTCGGCTACGCCCGATTTAGAAATTGTAAAGACGGGCGAACACAAAGTCGAAGCTGAAAACCTTTTATGCTCGCCCTCAACCGAGGACAACGGACTCGGCGACGGCGGACTTTGCACAAAATATCTTAATAACGGCGAAAAAATCACCGTCAAATTTACGCTCGATAAGGATTACACCGTGAGAGTAAAAGGCTCGTTCGCGTATAAGCCGGGGTTTGAATTCGCTAAGTCGGCGATAGTCACTATTGACGGCGAAGTTTACGAAACGGACGCGGTAATAGAAGGAACCAACGACGACAACTGGAAACTTTTCCGCGACGTTGCGATAGGCTCGTTCACGCTCACAGCCGGCATGCACGTTTTCCAAATAACGATAACAGGCGCAAGCGGACCCGCAATCGATTACTTTATCCTTTCCGTTTCCGATGGCGAAGCGCAAAAGGAACTCGACGGCATAAAAATAGTAAGCGACGGCAAAACGGAGTATACGGAGGGCGAAAGCGTGACGACCGACGGAATGCAAATAGTCGCCGTATATAGCGATAAAAGCGAAGAAAACGTTACCGATAAGGTGACGATTGACAAAACCGCGGCTTCCATAAACGACACGGAAATAATCTTTACTTACGGCGAAAAGACGGTTAAAAAGACTATAAGCGTTATTCCTATCGGTAACGACGCGGAGATAACTTCCGCCACGCAAACGAAAATCGAAGCGGAAAATTTGAAGTGCAACAAGAGAATGCACGCTTCCGGCACGTTCACCGATTATTCTATAGTCGGCACGACGATGTACGTTACTTTCACGCTCGACAAAGCTTACAAAGTGAGTATAAGCGCGGCTATGGCACAACACTTCGGCATAAACTTCGCGAACGACATGCTTGTTAAAATGGACGGCAATATCGTCGAAAGCGGCGCGGTCGTACCCGCGATTGACGGCTGGCACGACATGACGGAAGTGAACATCGCCGAATTTACGCTCGAAGCGGGCAGACATGTTTTCGCGCTCAAAACGATAGGCGGAAACGGCGGCGGACCCGCGGTGGATTACTTCACCTTTATCACCGAAGAAATAAACGGAGCTAACGATTGATGGACAACAAAAAGTTTTTTAAAATTTCGCTTATAACGATGATTGTAATCGTCGTGTTTATAGGCAATCTCACGGCGTACAACTTCGCAGGCGTTATCACACAGTACCTTTGCGGTTTCGGGCTTGACTTCAACAGCGAAAACGCGCAAAAAGCGCGCGAAGAGGGCAATGCGCTCGTCAAGGAAATCGACAAGGAAGGCTTTGTGCTTTTAAAGAATAAGGATAACGCGCTACCCTTGACGGCGGAAAACGAAGAAAAACCCAAGGTTAACGTTTTCGGCTGGAGCGGCAGCAAACAAGGCTTTTACTACCGCGGTTACGGCTCGGCGGGCGGGTACAAAAACAGCGAAATTCCGCTTTACGAGGGGCTTGAACAAGGCGGTTTGTCTGTTAACCCCGCGCTTAAAGAGGCTTACGACGCGATAAAACTCAAAAACGGAAGATATCCTAATTACACCACCGACCCGCAGGCGCGCTATCAGGTTTACGAACCGGGCAAAGCTTTTCTCGACGAGCATTTGTCTCAAGCGAAAAGCTATTCCGAAACGGCTATCGTCGTTATTTCGAGGATAGGCAGCGAGGGTACGGACTTGCCCAAGTGGCAGTATTCCTCCGACGACTGGAGCAAGCTTTCCAACGGAAAAACCTATTTGCAACTTTCTCCCGACGAAGAAGAACTCGTGGATTTTTGCAAGGAAAACTTTGAAAAGTGCATAATTTTGTTGAATACTTCCAACGTTTTAGAATGCGGGTTTATCGAAAACGACAAGATAGACGCCGCGCTTTGGATAGGCTTGCCGGGCAACGCCGGTTCGCCCGCGATTGCCGAAGTGCTTACGGGCAAGGCTAACCCGTCGGGCAAGCTCGTCGATACTTACGCTTACGATTTGCGCTCCGACCCGACCTACGTCAACGCGGGTATGGACGGCATAGGCTCCTATTCGCGCACGGTCAACACCCATTACGTCGACTACGCCGAAAACATTTACACCGGCTATTACTGGTACGAAACGGCGGACGAAGAGAGTTACTGGGATAACGTCGACAACGCTTACGGCAAGGGTTACGCCGGAATAGTTCAGTATCCGTTCGGATTCGGGCTTTCGTATACGGAGTTTAGCTGGACGGTGCTTTCTTCCTCTCTCCCCTCGGGCAACGACGGAAACGAAAAAATAACGCTTGACGTTTACGTGGAAAACACGGGCGGCGTTGCGGGCAAGGATATAGTGGAACTTTACGCGAGCGCGCCGTACTATCTCGGCGGGATAGAAAAACCGTCCGTCAAGCTTTGCTCTTTTGCCAAGACTGCGGAATTAAAACCGGGCGAGGGGCAAAAGCTCACGCTTGAAGTAAGCCTTTCCGACCTTGCTTCTTACGACTGTTACGACGCTAATAACAACGGCTTTATGGGCTACGAGCTTGAAGGCGGCAAATACACGCTTTCACTCCGCACCGATGCCCATAACGTAAAGGCTATGGACGGCGGAGAACTTACGTTTACCGTTAAAAGCGAGGGTATAAAATACGCCACGGACCCCGTTACGGGCTACACTGTCGAAAACAGATTTACTAATTACGTCAACGAAGTGAGCGGTGCTTCGAGCGTTGCAGACGAATCGAAAGTCACGTCGTCTAAGGCTTTGTCCGTCGACGGGTTTGATAGCGAACAGAACGTAATTTATATGACGAGAGCGGACTTTGTCGGAACTTTCCCCGTTCATTCGGACGAGCGCGCAATGTCCAACGCGCTTATGGCTAACGCCGCAACCTTTCCGTTGCCGCTCAAAAACGACGACGACCACGCGCCCGTTCTCGGCAGCACCGAAACGAGCTACACTCTCCTTGACGTTGCGGGGCTTAGTTACGATGATGAAAAGTGGTATAAGCTCATAAATCAGCTTGATTTAAAGACTATCGCCGAGCTTTCCGCGAACGGCGGTTACAACACCAACGAGATAGAGTCAATCGGCAAACCCCGTTGCGTGGACCTTGATGGCGGAAGCGGAATTTACCCCAACGTAACTGGCAAAGACATAGGCGACGCGGTTACTTACCCTTGCACCACCGTAATTTGCGCGACTTGGAACTGGTATCTTGCGTACTCCGTCGGGCAATCGCTCGCTAAAGAAGCGCGCGAAATCAAAATGAACGGCTGGTATGCGCCCGGCGCGAACTTGCACCGTTCTCCGTTCGGCGGCAGAAACTTCGAATATTTTTCGGAGGACCCGTATATTTCCGGCATTATGTGTGCTTACGAAGTAAAGGGCAGTATTAACGGCGGCGTTTACGCTTACGTCAAACAC
>CAKQSU010000066.1 GCA_934273135.1 uncultured Clostridia bacterium | reverse complement strand
CCTTCGACGAATTTTTAAAGCTCGAGTACGACTTAGTTCTGAACGGACAATATTATAAGTTCGACGAGGAAAGCTACCTTTATGAGTCCGTAAGCGCGGAGGAAAAAACCAAAATCATAAGAAACGACGGCGTTAAGCTTAAAGTCAGCGGTATCGTCCGCCTTAAAAAGGGCGTAACTTCCGGCTGTCTCGCCTCTTCGCTCTGCTATAAAAAGACGCTTACCGAATCGCTTATTGCAAAAAACGACACTTTGCCCGTAATAAAAGCTTACGAAAGGAGCTATCGGGCGGGCGCGATAGGCATAGTCAACCCGACAACGGGCGAGATAAGGCACGAAGTAATCGTTGACGGAATAGCAGCGGGCAGCGAACAAAACGAGTCCTTGTCTATTTTCAAGTCCGACGCGATATACGACGAAACGGAAGGAAAATGGAATTTAAAAAAATACGACGGGAACGACAACCCCGCTTCCGGCGGCGAAGCGGACGATAGCCAAAAGACCTACAAACAAAAAGGCAGCGCGCTCGGCGTTGTCGATAAGGAAACGCCCTCTTCCATCTCTATTTATCCGACGAGCTTCGAAGCGAAAGACGACGTCGTGAAGCTGATCGACGACTACAACGCCAAGGTTGCAAAGGAAGAAGGCGGCGACAACAAAAAGATAAAATACGAAGACTATATCGGGCTTATGATAAGTTCGATTACGACGATCGTAAACGCCGTGACGTACGTTTTAATCGCATTCGTATCCACCTCGCTCATAGTTTCCTCGATAATGATAGGCATCATCACTTATATCTCCGTTCTCGAACGCACTAAGGAAATAGGCGTTCTCCGCTCGATAGGCGCAAGCAAAACGGACGTGGCGCGCGTATTCAACGCCGAAACGATCATAATAGGACTTACCGCAGGGCTAATCGGCATAGGCATAACGCTCCTTTTGAACATTCCGATTAACATTATAATAACCAACCTTGCGGGGCTTGCGAACGTTGCTGCTTTGCCCGTTTGGGGCGGCGTATCGCTCGTTCTGATAAGCGTTGTTTTAACGGTTATAGCAGGGCTTGTCCCCTCGCGGATGGCTTCCAAAAAAGACCCCGTGATAGCGTTGCGCTCGGAATAATCGTGATAGCGTTACGCTCGGAATAATGACAGTATAAAACTAAATTTCGACAGCTTAAAACCCCGTTTGCGTTCATTTTCGCAAGCGGGGTTTGTTTTTATGCATTTTTATCGATAATCGACTTATTGCGCGACTTATTACAGATTTCAGGCTTGAACGCCTTTTCGTTTTTTATGCGATGATGCCGAAAAGCGCAAGATACTCGTCCGCAAAAACGGTGACTATCAAAAGATATGCGGCGTAGAGAGCAAGTAGCGCAATGCCTTGCCAACGAGAAAACTTTTTGTTTATTATCGTCGGCACGGCGGCAAGGAGCGTCACTATTATCGCAACGGGGAAATCGAGATAAACGTTCATTTTCGATACGGGGAGATTTCCTCCGTAAATAAAGGAACAGAGCGAAAGAATAAGCGTGGTGTCTATTACGTTTGCGCCGATTACGTTGCCGACAGACACCGAAGCCTGCCTTTTAATAACGGACGTGACAGCCGTAACAAGCTCGGGCAACGACGTGCCTACCGCGACAATCGTTACGCCTATCACCGCTTCGGAAACGCCCCATGAAGAAGCAATTTTGCTTGCGTTGTCAACGAGAAGTTGCGAGCCGAAAACGATAGCCGCCGCCCCTACGACAACCTTAAAAATATTCACGGCGACGGATTTTTTGTCGGTAGCGGGGCGTTTTTCCGTCTCCTCGCTTCCGCTTGTTTTGAGCGATTCCCTTTTTGCCGAGCGAACGTTTTCAAAGATGAACGCGGCGAAAATGACAATCAACACGATTGCTCCCCATACCGAAACGGAGCCGCCGAGCGAGAACAAAAAGAGCGTCGTCACCGCGACGAAAAGCAAAATCGCCTTAGGCGCGAAAGACCTTCTTTCAACCGCAATCGGCATAAAAACGACGCTTATCGCAAGAATGAGCGCGGTGTTGCAGATGACCGAGCCTATGCCGTTGCCGATAGCCATACCGACCTTTTCCTGCGAAGCGGCAATATAATCGCCCACGCCGGAGACGAGTATCGAATGCCCTTGCGCCGCCGCAATCGACGAAACGATAATTTCCGGCAAAGTCGTGGCAAGGCTTATGACGGTCGCGCCGATTATGAACTTCGGGATTTTCGTCACTTCCGCGACCCAGACCGCGCCGTCAACGAACCAATCGCCGCCTTTAACGATTAAAACAACGCCGACGACAAACAATAAATAAGTCAAAAACGTTTCCATAATTTCTAAAAAACCTTTCCTAAAAACGTCAATCCGCGTCAACGGCAGAAAACCGCGAAGCTTTTACTTCGCGGCAGACGTTTTTCTCATTATCTATAAATTTCTTCTTTCAAAATGCCTATTTCGGGCAGGTTGCGGTATTTTTCCGCATAGTCGAGTCCGTAGCCTACGACGAATTCGTTGCCGATGTCAAAACCCTTGTAATCGGGTTCGAGCGGCACTTCGCGGCATTCGAACTTATCTAAAAGCGTGCATATCTTGACCGATTCCGGATGACGGGAATTGAGCATTCTTTTAAGGTAAGAAAGCGTATAGCCGCTGTCCACGATGTCCTCTACGATAACAAGGTGTCTGCCTTCGATGCTTCTGTCAAGGTCCTTTATCATTCTGACCTCGCCCGAGGACTTAGTTTTGTTTCCGTAGCTGGAAATCGCCATAAAGTCCATTTCGAGCGAAATAGTCATCGCCCTCAAAAGGTCGGCGTAAAACATCGTGCTGCCCTTTAAAATGCAGACCATAAGCGGGCGTTTGCCGCAATAATCTTCGTCGAGTTTTGCCGCAAGTTCCTTTATGCGCTTGTCGATTTCCTCCTTGCTTATGAGAATTTTCGCAAGGTCGTTGTACATATTTTCCATTTTTCGTTATCTCCGTGAATTTAATCGTTATTCCGAACGTGACGTGTATATAATTTTACGATATTTTTTGTGTTTTTGTCAATCTTAATAAGCATAGAAATATCTTTTTCAAGTACGCAATACACTATTTTTTCTTTTGCAAGCACAACCGTTTCGTCTTTTAATCGCTTAGGCACTTTCAAATCGGTAAGATACTTCTTCAAACTCACCGTCCCGCCGCCGAACTTTGTGTATTCGTCGCCCGTTTCGCGCGTTCTGTAAACACACCCCTCGGGGAGCTTGTCAAGGTCGAAATACAGCGCGCCGCCCGCCTCCGGTTTGATTTTTCCGACTTCTTCTTCCGTTATCTTTTCGGCGATAATTTCAACGTCACCGAACACCGTTTTTCCGAGCTTGAACGGCTCTCTTTCCTTTGTAATCGGAAGCTCCGCTCGCTTGTATAAAACCGCGTTTTCGCCCTCTTTTACGGCAACCACACCCTTAGGGAGCGTTACTTCTTTGCCGCCGATATTGTCTTTCAGCGCGTAAACCGAGTCGACGTGCGATTTTTGATAGTCCTTTTCAACCCCTAAGTCTTTCAATATTATAATAACCGCACGCGAAAACACGGGGTACGCCGTTTCAAGCGGCAAAAAATACTTGTCGTTCTCTTTTTTGAAAGCCTTTTCGGCGAGCGAATAAAGGTATTCGTCGTCGCTATTAAGCGTTTCCGCAAATCGGGTTATCGCCCGCTCGGTGCCCGGAAAAACTTCCTTTATTTCGGGGATTACTTTCAGCCTGAGAGCATTGCGCGTGTAGTCGGAATCGGCATTGGTTTCGTCATCTACGAACGGCAAGTTGTTTTCTTTGGCGTAACTTAGAATTTCCGCCTTAGAAACGTCGAGAAGCGGTCTTATGATTTTGCCGCCGTAAGAAAGCTTTTTCATTCCCGTGCCGCCCGTTGCCGCCGAGCCGCGAAACATATTGAAAAGCACCGTTTCCGCGTTGTCCGACATATGGTGAGCAAGCGCGATAACGTCGCATACGCCGCCGCTTAAAGCCTTAAAAAAACATTCGTAGCGTAAAATGCGTGCGGCTTGCTCCAACGAATATCCGTTTTTGTCCGCGAACGACAGACAATCGACTTTATATCCGAAAAAAAGCACGCCTAAATTTTCGCACTGCTCCTCGCAAAACAAAGAATCGGCAACGGAAGCTTCCCCGCGAATACCGTGTTCAACGTTTATCGCCACGACCTTTATGCCGAGCTTTCCGCTTTTTGCGACAAGGTCGTGTAAAAGCGCGGAAGAATCCACCCCGCCGGAGTAGCCGACGCCGACGGTCATTCCGTTTTTGAATAAGCTGTAATCGGGGCTAAACATTTTTGCCTCCTTTCGCTTTAAAAATTACGTTATTATTGTACCATATTAAGATTTTATATGCAAGTTTTACGGTAATTTTTGCGATAAATTGCAAAAAACATATCTCGGGTAACGAAAATAAAAAGAGTTTTTGGCTCGCAGTTAAAAAAATTCTCGAAAAACCCGTTATTTTAGTTGACAAAATTTCGGATATAATATAGAATACTTAAGCATCACACGAAAGGTGTGCACGCAAATATCGCGGAGTAGAGCAGTCTGGTAGCTCGTCGGGCTCATAACCCGGAGGTCGCGTGGTTCGAATCCCGCCTCCGCAACCATTCGTTTTCTCTTTCTTTGCGAATAAAGAAGGAATATATGGCGGCGTAGCTTAGTTGGTTATAGCGGCCGGTTCATACCCGGCAGGTCGTTGGTTCGAATCTGACCGCCGCTACCACAATTCGGTATGAACTTTCGGTTCTTACCGAATAAATACGGCTCCTTGGTCAAGCGGTTAAGACATCGCCCTTTCACGGCGGTAACACGAGTTCGATTCTCGTAGGAGTCACCAAACAAGTTAAAGGCGAACCCGTTTCCTTTAGGAGACGGATTCGCCTTTATCATATACTTTAAAAATTACCCTAAGATATAATTTTTATCTGATTGAGGAATTAAGATGAAACCAAGAAACCTAATATCCGCTTATCAAGGAGAAGAATCAATTGATAAAATAGATACGGAAGAGTATAACAAATTAATGACGTTAAAGCGTCATGAGATTTGTAATTTGCATTCTTTTTGTGATGTAATGATACATGAAGGCTGTTCCATTGGCGATTTTGATGTTTTTTTTATAGGTTATTCTATTCCGCAAATTGGAAAAGAGTTTGATTTATTACGTTTCGGCAAGGATTTTTTAATTAATATAGAGATTAAAAGCGAAATAACAATTGCCCGAAAAGAGCAAAAAGTATTGGAACAAATGCAAAAAAATTATTATTATTTAAAATCTTTAGGTAAGGAGATGCGCATTTTTTCCTATGTGGAAAACGATGCTTTTTATGAGTTTAATATAGAAAAAAATTCGTTAGACAAAATCGAGGCAAAAGTTGTTGCGTCTTGTTTAAAAACCAAAGATATTCTTGACACTATCGATTTGGACAAGGAATTTTCGCCTTCAAATTATTTAATTTCGCCATTTAATTCCACCCCTGCTTTTATGAAAGGAGAATATTTTTTAACGAATGCCCAGCAGGAGGTAAAAGAAGAAATAATAAATGATTTATTAAGTAATGAATTTATGTTTTTTTGCATATCGGCAAATGCCGGAACAGGCAAAACTTTATTAATGTATGATATAGCAAAGGAAATGACAAAACACGGTAAAAAAAATTTAGTCATACATTGTGGCAACTTGAACGAAGGACACTTAAGAATTATAACCGAATATAAGTGGGATATAAAGCCGGTTAAGGAAATTTCTAGAAATAAAGAAAATATAAACATATCGGAAGCGGATACTATTTTCGTAGATGAATCCCAAAGAATCAGCAAGCCGCAAATTAATGCTTTAATTCAGGCCGCTATAGATAAACAAGTGCCAATCGTTTTTTCGTTTGACACTAAGCAATATCTGAAAAACAATGAAACTTTAGACGTAAGCGAATATTTACAAAAAAATTATAGTAACGTAAAAGTTGCGGTAAAAAAACTTACAAACAAAATAAGAACCAACAAATCAATGGCTTCATTCATTACCAATTTATTTGAGATAGGAAAAAGCCATGATAATTTGAATTACGAATCTATCACTGTAGACTATTTTAATAATATCCAAACAGTTCGTGAATATATTAAAAATTTACAAGAAGGAGGATGGCAATTCATTACATATACAAATTCAAGGTATAATCCGGATCCTTATGACGAATTAGCTTCATTTGGGGGTGTTAATGCGCATAGCGTTATTGGTCAAGAGTTTCCAAAAGTTGTATTAATTATGGATAAAAATTTCAGTTATATTAATAACAAATTAAACTTTCAAAACAGTTATTATAGCGCTAAAGGAATGTTATACCAAATAGTAACGAGGGTTGTTAACGAGTTGAAAATAATTGTATTGGATAATCCGTTGCTATATGTTAAACTTTTAGAAATAAAGGCTATGGACAAATCATAAAGCATTGTTATTAGTAATGTTGTCACCAAACAAGTTAAAGGCGAACCCGTTTCCTTTAGGAGACGGATTCGCCCTTATCATATACTTCAGAAAGACTTATTAAAATAAATATCCACCCGCATAGCGGGTGGTTTTTCATTTTCGGGCATAGCCCTAATCTTTTCCGGCTGCGCACAAGTGCGCTATTTATTGACCTGC
>CAKQSU010000065.1 GCA_934273135.1 uncultured Clostridia bacterium | reverse complement strand
GTGAATGGCAAGAGTTTCACCAATGCCTTGCGTGCAAGACTTGGCAATCTTGACGGAATCAAGGATGATTGGTTTCCTTCCAACAACCAACCCCATGGAAACGGTCTATATTCCGATAATGCCTACTTGCGTGGCACGTTCCTCTTGGTGACTGGTGAAGACATCAAGACCAAGTTTGAGATAACGGAAGGAAAGATTGAATCCGCTGTTGAAGGACTGAGACAGGACTTTGCAAGTGATCGAGGCTACTTGAACAATCCATCATTTTCTGATGGCATGGACAAATGGGCAACAGAGAATGAAACTGTTTTCTTCCTCGCTGGCAATCGTTGGATATGGACTAACGGAAAGGCTTTGTCGAAACGTGGCAACAGCGCAAGTGTCTGCAAGGACATGGGCAGAACTGTTGTACGCATCAGAAACAAGTACATCAGCCAAAAGAACACCAACTTGCAGAGCATTCCACCAATGACCACAAGAGAAGACGGAACCAAAGAGGCCATTCCTGTTTTCCTCACGTTCTTCTACCGATGTGCCAAGGCTGGCACACTGACCGTGGAGTTTGAGAATGTTGACAAGACTGGCTTTGAAAATTTCAACTCTATGCACGTTGAAGAGAAAATTGCTGAAACTGATGGCTACAAGCAATATTCTTGCAATGGCCTTTGGAACGGTACTGGTGATTTCAAACTGAGCTTCACAGGCGACATCTATCTGTATATGCTCATTCTCTCAACTGACCGTGTGGAATCATTGGCATACAAGTATAAAACACTTTTTGAACAAAGCGAAAAACTTGTAAGGATTGCAGCCCAAAATTTTGACAAGGACGGCAATGTGTTGGCAGAAAGCGACATTATAACAACAGCAAAGTACAATGAACTTATCAGCCAAAGATTCAATGAGGATGGAAGTCTGAAAAACCAAGCTGGACTTGTGACAGCTACAGACTATGCAGAATGGTTGCAACAGTACAATTCTGACATGATGGGATTGAATGAGAAAATTGGCAATTATGTCAGCATCGAGGCTTTTGCTGGTATGTTTGCCACAGCGGTAGATGAAGACAAGAACATTGTTAAACAGGCAGACATTTCCGCATTCGTCACAAAAGATGAAAATGGAAATTTGGAAAGCGGTGTGCATATCAGTGCCGGCAACATCAAGCTGGAAGGACTTGTGACTGCCAACGAAAATTTCAAGATTCTGGAAGATGGCAGCATTGAGGCCAAGAACGCCAAAATAAACGGTAAGGTTGAAGCTTATGAAGGCAAAATTGGCTATTTCTCTATAGACAATCAAGGCTTGTATTATGGCGACCCAGCAAAATGGACAGATAATAGTTATAAACAAGATTTAGCGGCAATTAGACCAGGACTGATTAAGTTACAATCACAAGTAGGAGTATTCAAGCCAGGTGATGTGGCTAACATAAAGGTTGCTATTGGCAATGGTGCAGACCCACAACAGACAGAATCAACTTCCTGGTGCAATTGTGCTGGTTATTTTTATCGGCAGATGAATCCTGATCCTGGTGACTGTTATTTGCCAGCAGTGAAAATAATAAGTGATAATGTCTTGAGTCGTGATGTTGCACTTTATACAAAAGGAGCTATTGTATGTGATGGAGGATTCTTAGAAATTGGTAGAATTATCAATACAACAAAAGCAGGTACAGCTTACATCATAACACTCGACCATGGTACGACATTGACCGCTTTTAATAATTCTTCTGGCAACACATGGGTTTCCTTGCCAAAATTGGATGAAATACGATTGCAGCTTGGAATAGAAGAAAGTAAAACCTTTTGTGTCCCTGTTAAAATCATAAATAGCTCAAAGAGTTCTAACAATGTTTATGTTAAAATAAATGGTGATGGCGATTTGCTAAACCATGATGGAGGACATTGGCGTGATGATAACAGAAACACAGACCAACTTTGCTTAGGAAAAGGTGACAGTGTAAGCATAGCCCTTACTTATGTTAGTGGCTCCTATTATGGTCAAGTATTAGACATAAACCGTTAAAAAACAAGATATGGCAAAAATAGATTTTCAAAATTTCACTATTCCTGTAGGGATTAGTAAAAAAAGAAAGCAAACAGGTGACGTTCGTGAAACCATTGCAAATTTGGTTTACACTCGTTCCATGGGAATAAAAGCACATCATTTGGCTTTCAAAATATATGAGAGCAATGGTGCAACGGAATTTTCCGATGATGAAGTCAATCTCATAAAAGAACTTGTGGAACACTATTGTTTTCCAAGTATCATAGACGCTTTGAATGAGCAACTAAATTGTCAAACGGATAAAAACGAATAACTATGGCATTGACAAACGAAGAGAAGCAAGAACTACTCAATGCGATGAAAGCTGAATCGCAAGGTGTAGATGAACTGGAGCAAGTAGATACCTTGGACGGTATTATGAGCCTTCCAGCCTTACGAGGTGAGGAAGTAGTGAGTGCGCCAATAAAGCTGCTGACCCAACCAGCGGAGGATGCTGTGGCAAATGCAGTAAGTGCAGCAAATCGAGCAACGGAAGCAGCGCAAACCGTGTATTCTATCACACAGTTCGCAAATTCTGCTGCAAGTGCAGCCAATGCAGCCGCGTCAGCAGCTTCTGATGCAGCGGAAGAAGCTAATAGTGCTGTGGCTGCTGCATCTGAGGTTGTGGCTAAATACGAGAATGTAGCCAAGGCTGCTTTCAATGGTGCAACGGCACGTTTTTCCTATATGGTGGAATCTGCCACAATACAACTTCAATCATCCATTGCCAAGGGCGGTGTAATCGTCTATGTGCAGAGCCAAAAGCAATTTGCCTATTATGTGGGTGGCAAGTATTACGGCAACTGGGCTGTTGAAGGTGTTCCCAATGCGGAATTGTACCGTGGTGAGGATGTTTCAAGCATACAGAAAAACAAGGTTTATCTTTGTGGTGATGTTCTCTATGTTTGGAGCAATGAAGAAAATGACCTTGTTGAAATCAGTGGCAGCGGTGGCGGTAACACGTACAATGTGACTGAGCAAGTTCCGCTTGAAAACGGTTACTATACGCTTGCCACTGCCATCAAAGCAGTGGAGGAAAAGCAGCGTGCCAAGGGACGTTGCATAACTTATGAGGTATCACAAGGCAAGTGGGAGACCAAGCAATTCATTGGCACGAATCTTTCAAGCTGGGAATCAATTTCAAGTTGGGAAGATTTCGGCGGTGCAGGGACTGTCAAGAGTATAACGGTAAATGGTACGAAGCAAACACCAGATTCCACTGGCAACGTGAATGTGGCCATCAAGGAAACTGAGATTGATGAAAGTCTTGACGCAAACAGCACAAACCCTGTGCAGAACTCAGCGGTAACGGCAAAGCTCAATGAGGTGGAGGCTAACACCATCTTTGGTGGCAATGCGGAACTTAGTGAGGATGAAAGCACGGTACATCTTACCTTAACCAACAAGAGTGGTGCGGAAGTCGTGGGCTTGGACATACCAGCAGGAAAAGGTGGCGGTGGTGGTGAAACTTCCACCACAAAGATTGTATTGGGCGCATCCGTCAACAACAGTGTCATCAAGGAAGGTGGCAGTGCGCAACTCACATACTCTTACGACCACCAATATAGCAGCGGTGATGAGAAAGGTACGTCAACAGGCCAGAAAGCAACCATTGAGATTGAAATGAAACGTGGTTCAATCACCATGTACCATGACACCATCGAGGATGTGAGCAAGGGAAGTTATACGCTTGACCTCTCCAAATACTTGCAGGTTGGTACAACCGACATATATGTAAAAGCATCCACTACTGATCCGACAACTGGCAAGAAGCAGATGAAACAGAGCTATGTGAGCGTAAAGGTCGTGACGTTATCCCTGACAAGCAGTTTCAACCTTGCAGAAGCCATTGCAAAGGGTGGCTATGGGACAAACGAGACCATCAGTATTCCATACGCAATAAGTGGCTCGGGAACCAAGGTGGTGACGCTTTATGTGGATGGCAAGCAGCAGAATGCCCACACCATAACACGAAGCGGAACGACCAACAGCAGTTTCTCGTTGTCAATGACCGCATTCAGTGTGGGAAGGCACACCATCCAAATGGTGGCAGAAATGGAGGCAAGTGCAGACTTGACCTTGAAGAGCGATAGCATCTATATGGATATTCTGAAAACAGGCAGCAATTCGCCTTTTATCGGAACCATGATGACGCACTCGGATGGTCGTATCTTTACAAAAGACCATTTGGCACCAACTTTGGAAGCTGGACAATATGAGCAAGTAAAATTTGAGTTCGTTGCCTATGACCCAACAGCGACACCAGCGGATGTGTCTGTATATCGCAATGACATCAAGACGCAGAATGTAAGTGTGCCAAGAACCACACAGATTTACACAAACCGATTCCTTGAAAAGGGAACAAACCAAATGAAATTCAAGTGTGGTGTCACTGAATACAATTTCTACATTGATGTGAATGAAAGTGGCATTGACCTGAATGAGACGACATCAGGCTTGCAGTTGAAACTTACAGCATCTGGCAGAAGCAACAGCGAAAGCACACCATCCGAATGGACTTATAACGGCATTAAAACCACATTCAATGGCTTTGACTGGAAGAGCAACGGATGGACTGGTGACGCTTTGAAACTGACCAATGGGGCAAACATCGAAATCGGTTACACACCATTCAAGAGCGATGCCACAACCAATGGAGCCACTTATGAAATGGAACTGATGTGTTCCAATGTGACAGACAGAAACGGTGTTGTCATTGATTGCATGAATGGCAATGTCGGATTCAAGCTGACCACACAAGAGGCTATAATGAGAACAGGGGCAGGAACGGAGGTCAATACGCTTTTTGCGAGTGGCTTGAACTTGAAAATTGCCTTTGTCGTGCAAGAGAAGTCTGGCAACCGTCTGTTGGAACTCTATGTAAACGGTATTCTTTGCGGTGCGAAGCAGTATGCCAACACCGACAGTCTTTTGCAATCGACACCTGTCAACATCAAGGTTGGAAGCGATAGTGCAGATGTGGAACTGAGAAACATCCGTGTCTATAACCGTGCGCTTGGCGATGATGAAGAACTTGCCAACTACATGGTGGATCGTCCTACTACTGATGAAATGGTTGTGCTGTTCGAGAACAATCAGGTGATGAATGATGAAGGTACGGACGTTGATATGGATAAGCTCAGAGCCAAGGGCAAGAGCGTAATGCGCATCGTGGGCGATGTGAATCTTGTGAATCAGACCAACAACAAGAAGTTTGAAGTGCCTGTTGACATCTATTTCTATTCTGCCTATGGCAAGGAATATGATTTCATCATATACCAGTGCGGATTGCGCATACAGGGAACATCATCAACCACTTATCCAAGAAAGAACTACCGCTTGTATTTCAGCCGTTCAAGCAAGTATGGAACCAAGCTGTATGTGAATGGTGTGGAAGTTCCTGAATGTACCTATTCATTCAAGCCAGGCGCACGTCCAATAAATATTTTCTGTTTGAAAGCGGATTTCTCAGATTCCTCTTCCACTCATAACACTGGAGCCGTGAAGATAGTCAATGACATCTGGAAGCGTTGCGGATGGCTCACACCACCACAAAAGACATATACAGGCAACTATGATGTCCGTATTGGTGTGGATGGTTTCCCTATTGATTTGTTCTATGACAATGACAATACTGGTGAAAACATCTACCTTGGCAAGTACAATTTCAACAATGAGAAAAGTGGCAGTGCAGCCATCTATGGCTTTGAGGGCATTGAGGGCTTCAATGATGCAGCAGCTTTGAACGGACAGCGAAACAAATGTATCTGCTTGGAGTTCTTGAACAACTCTGAGACACTTTGCTTGTTTGGTACGGCTGACATGACTTCATTTGCCGATGCCCTGGAGTTCCGTTTCAAGGCTGATGACACTTGGGAAACCGCCAATGAGGAAGACAAGGCAGCGGTCAAGCGTCTTTGGCCGTGGATTCTCTCATGCAAGGGAAATCCAAGCAAGTTCTATGCAGAGTACAATGATTACTTTGACAATGACAGCCCATTTGCATGGTATGTGATAACGGACTATTTCATGGCGGTGGATAACCGTGCCAAGAACATGATGCTTGTCACATGGGATGGTCTTCACTGGCAGTTCATTCCATACGACATGGACACCATCTTTGGTGAACGCAATGATTCCGTCTTGAAGTATGACTATACCATAACATGGGAGACCTTGGATGAAAGCATTGGCTCCTATGCCTTCGCAGGGCATGACAGCATTTTGTGGCAGCTTGTAAGGGGATGTCCAGACAAGTTGAGGGAGGTGGCTGACAAAATCCGCTCAAATATGAGCCTCGAATATGTGCTTAATATGTTCAATGTGGAACAGATGGGCAACTGGTGCGAACGCATATACAACAAGGATGGCATATACAAGTATATCACTCCCTTGACGGAAGGCGTAACCTCAGCAGACGGAACGAGCTATTACAATTATCTCTATGCCTTGCAGGGAAGCCGTTACGCACACCGCACATTCACCATCCAAAACCGCTTTGCGCTGCTGGATAGCCAATATGTGTGTGGTACATATCGAAAGGACAGCTTTGCAGCTTACTTTGGCTATAAGTTTGGCAGCGACAACCGAAAGATAAAGATAACGTCAAGCGAACGTTATTATTTCGGTTATGGCTATACGAGTGGCACACCGCATCAGAGTGCAGTCCTGGCAGAAGACACAGGCAGTAT
>CAKQSU010000064.1 GCA_934273135.1 uncultured Clostridia bacterium | reverse complement strand
GTGAATGGCAAGAGTTTCACCAATGCCTTGCGTGCAAGACTTGGCAATCTTGACGGAATCAAGGATGATTGGTTTCCGTCCAACAACCAACCACATGGAAACGGTCTTTATTCAGATAATGCCTACTTACGTGGTACATTTCTCTTGGTGACTGGTGAAGACATCAAGACCAAGTTCGAGATAACGGAAGGAAAGATTGAATCCGCTGTTGAGGGACTGAGACAGGACTTTGCAAGTGATCGAGGCTATTTGAACAATCCAGCCTTTTCTGATGGCATGGACAAATGGGCTACAGAGAACGAAACGGTTTTCTTCCTCGCTGGCAATCGTTGGATATGGACTAACGGAAAGGCTTTGTCCAAACGTGGCAACAGCGCAAGTGTCTGTAAGGACATGGGCAGAACTGTTGTACGCATCAGAAACAAGTACATCAGCCAGAAGAACACCAATTTGCAGAGCATTCCACCAATGACCACAAGAGAAGACGGAACCAAAGAGGCAATTCCTGTTTTCCTCACGTTCTTCTACAGATGTGCCAAGGCTGGCACATTGACCGTGGAGTTTGAGAATGTTGATAAGACTGGCTTTGAAAATTTCAACTCCATGCACGTTGAAGAGGAAATTGCTGAGACTGATGGCTACAAGCAATATTCTTGCAATGGCCTTTGGAATGGTACTGGTGACTTCAAACTGAGCTTCACAGGCGACATCTATCTGTATATGCTCATTCTTTCAACTGACCGTGTGGAATCATTGGCATACAAGTATAAGACGCTGTTTGAACAAAGTGAAACACTTGTAAAGATTGCAGCCCAAAATTTTGATAAGGACGGCAATGTTTTGTCTGAAAGCGACATCATAACAACAGCAAAGTATAATGAACTTATCAGCCAAAGGTTCAATGAGGACGGAAGTCTAAAGAACCAAGCTGGACTTGTGACAGCTACAGACTATGCAGAATGGTTGCAACAGTACAATTCTGACATGATGGGATTGAATGAGAAAATTGGCAATTATGTCAGCATCGAGGCTTTTGCTGGTATGTTTGCCACAGCGGTAGATGAAGACAAGAACATTGTTAAACAGGCAGACATTTCCGCATTCGTCACAAAAGATGAAAATGGAAATTTGGAAAGCGGTGTGCATATCAGTGCCGGCAACATCAAGCTGGAAGGACTTGTGACTGCCAACGAAAATTTCAAGATTCTGGAAGATGGCAGCATTGAGGCCAAGAACGCCAAAATAAACGGTAAGGTTGAAGCTTATGAAGGCAAAATTGGCTATTTCTCTATAGACAATCAAGGCTTGTATTATGGCGACCCAGCAAAATGGACAGATAATAGTTATAAACAAGATTTAGCGGCAATTAGACCAGGACTGATTAAGTTACAATCACAAGTAGGAGTATTCAAGCCAGGTGATGTGGCTAACATAAAGGTTGCTATTGGCAATGGTGCAGACCCACAACAGACAGAATCAACTTCCTGGTGCAATTGTGCTGGTTATTTTTATCGGCAGATGAATCCTGATCCTGGTGACTGTTATTTGCCAGCAGTGAAAATAATAAGTGATAATGTCTTGAGTCGTGATGTTGCACTTTATACAAAAGGAGCTATTGTATGTGATGGAGGATTCTTAGAAATTGGTAGAATTATCAATACAACAAAAGCAGGTACAGCTTACATCATAACACTCGACCATGGTACGACATTGACCGCTTTTAATAATTCTTCTGGCAACACATGGGTTTCCTTGCCAAAATTGGATGAAATACGATTGCAGCTTGGAATAGAAGAAAGTAAAACCTTTTGTGTCCCTGTTAAAATCATAAATAGCTCAAAGAGTTCTAACAATGTTTATGTTAAAATAAATGGTGATGGCGATTTGCTAAACCATGATGGAGGACATTGGCGTGATGATAACAGAAACACAGACCAACTTTGCTTAGGAAAAGGTGACAGTGTAAGCATAGCCCTTACTTATGTTAGTGGCTCCTATTATGGTCAAGTATTAGACATAAACCGTTAAAAAACAAGATATGGCAAAAATAGATTTTCAAAATTTCACTATTCCTGTAGGGATTAGTAAAAAAAGAAAGCAAACAGGTGACGTTCGTGAAACCATTGCAAATTTGGTTTACACTCGTTCCATGGGAATAAAAGCACATCATTTGGCTTTCAAAATATATGAGAGCAATGGTGCAACGGAATTTTCCGATGATGAAGTCAATCTCATAAAAGAACTTGTGGAACACTATTGTTTTCCAAGTATCATAGACGCTTTGAATGAGCAACTAAATTGTCAAACGGATAAAAACGAATAACTATGGCATTGACAAACGAAGAGAAGCAAGAACTACTCAATGCGATGAAAGCTGAATCGCAAGGTGTAGATGAACTGGAGCAAGTAGATACCTTGGACGGTATTATGAGCCTTCCAGCCTTACGAGGTGAGGAAGTAGTGAGTGCGCCAATAAAGCTGCTGACCCAACCAGCGGAGGATGCTGTGGCAAATGCAGTAAGTGCAGCAAATCGAGCAACGGAAGCAGCGCAAACCGTGTATTCTATCACACAGTTCGCAAATTCTGCTGCAAGTGCAGCCAATGCAGCCGCGTCAGCAGCTTCTGATGCAGCGGAAGAAGCTAATAGTGCTGTGGCTGCTGCATCTGAGGTTGTGGCTAAATACGAGAATGTAGCCAAGGCTGCTTTCAATGGTGCAACGGCACGTTTTTCCTATATGGTGGAATCTGCCACAATACAACTTCAATCATCCATTGCCAAGGGCGGTGTAATCGTCTATGTGCAGAGCCAAAAGCAATTTGCCTATTATGTGGGTGGCAAGTATTACGGCAACTGGGCTGTTGAAGGTGTTCCCAATGCGGAATTGTACCGTGGTGAGGATGTTTCAAGCATACAGAAAAACAAGGTTTATCTTTGTGGTGATGTTCTCTATGTTTGGAGCAATGAAGAAAATGACCTTGTTGAAATCAGTGGCAGCGGTGGCGGTAACACGTACAATGTGACTGAGCAAGTTCCGCTTGAAAACGGTTACTATACGCTTGCCACTGCCATCAAAGCAGTGGAGGAAAAGCAGCGTGCCAAGGGACGTTGCATAACTTATGAGGTATCACAAGGCAAGTGGGAGACCAAGCAATTCATTGGCACGAATCTTTCAAGCTGGGAATCAATTTCAAGTTGGGAAGATTTCGGCGGTGCAGGGACTGTCAAGAGTATAACGGTAAATGGTACGAAGCAAACACCAGATTCCACTGGCAACGTGAATGTGGCCATCAAGGAAACTGAGATTGATGAAAGTCTTGACGCAAACAGCACAAACCCTGTGCAGAACTCAGCGGTAACGGCAAAGCTCAATGAGGTGGAGGCTAACACCATCTTTGGTGGCAATGCGGAACTTAGTGAGGATGAAAGCACGGTACATCTTACCTTAACCAACAAGAGTGGTGCGGAAGTCGTGGGCTTGGACATACCAGCAGGAAAAGGTGGCGGTGGTGGTGAAACTTCCACCACAAAGATTGTATTGGGCGCATCCGTCAACAACAGTGTCATCAAGGAAGGTGGCAGTGCGCAACTCACATACTCTTACGACCACCAATATAGCAGCGGTGATGAGAAAGGTACGTCAACAGGCCAGAAAGCAACCATTGAGATTGAAATGAAACGTGGTTCAATCACCATGTACCATGACACCATCGAGGATGTGAGCAAGGGAAGTTATACGCTTGACCTCTCCAAATACTTGCAGGTTGGTACAACCGACATATATGTAAAAGCATCCACTACTGATCCGACAACTGGCAAGAAGCAGATGAAACAGAGCTATGTGAGCGTAAAGGTCGTGACGTTATCCCTGACAAGCAGTTTCAACCTTGCAGAAGCCATTGCAAAGGGTGGCTATGGGACAAACGAGACCATCAGTATTCCATACGCAATCAGTGGCTCAGGAACCAAGGTGGTGACACTTTATGTGGATGGCAAGCAGCAGAACGCCCATACCATAACACGAAGCGGAACGACCAACAGCAGTTTCTCATTGTCAATGACTGCATTCAGTGTTGGAAGGCACACCATCCAGATGGTTGCGGAAATGGAGGCAAGTGCTGACTTGACATTGAAGAGTGATAGCATCTACATGGATATTCTGAAAACTGGCAGCACTTCACCATTTATCGGAACCATGATGACACACTCGGATGGTCGCATCTTTACAACCAACCACTTGACACCGACATTGGAAGTTGGCCAATATGAGCAAGTGAAGTTTGAGTTTGTCGCATACGACCCAACCACAACACCAGCGGATTTGGCAGTATATCGCAATGACATCAAAACTCAGAACGTAAGCGTTCCAAGAACCACGCAAGTATATACAAACCGTTTCCTTGAAAAGGGAACAAATCAGATGAAATTCAAGTGTGGTGTCACTGAATACAATTTCTACATTGATGTGAATGAAAGTGGCATTGACCTGAATGAGACGACATCAGGCTTGCAGTTGAAACTTACAGCATCTGGCAGAAGCAACAGCGAAAGCACACCATCCGAATGGACTTATAACGGCATTAAAACCACATTCAATGGCTTTGACTGGAAGAGCAACGGATGGACTGGTGACGCTTTGAAACTGACCAATGGGGCAAACATCGAAATCGGTTACACACCATTCAAGAGCGATGCCACAACCAATGGAGCCACTTATGAAATGGAACTGATGTGTTCCAATGTGACAGACAGAAACGGTGTTGTCATTGATTGCATGAATGGCAATGTCGGATTCAAGCTGACCACACAAGAGGCTATAATGAGAACAGGGGCAGGAACGGAGGTCAATACGCTTTTTGCGAGTGGCTTGAACTTGAAAATTGCCTTTGTCGTGCAAGAGAAGTCTGGCAACCGTCTGTTGGAACTCTATGTAAACGGTATTCTTTGCGGTGCGAAGCAGTATGCCAACACCGACAGTCTTTTGCAATCGACACCTGTCAACATCAAGGTTGGAAGCGATAGTGCAGATGTGGAACTGAGAAACATCCGTGTCTATAACCGTGCGCTTGGCGATGATGAAGAACTTGCCAACTACATGGTGGATCGTCCTACTACTGATGAAATGGTTGTGCTGTTCGAGAACAATCAGGTGATGAATGATGAAGGTACGGACGTTGATATGGATAAGCTCAGAGCCAAGGGCAAGAGCGTAATGCGCATCGTGGGCGATGTGAATCTTGTGAATCAGACCAACAACAAGAAGTTTGAAGTGCCTGTTGACATCTATTTCTATTCTGCCTATGGCAAGGAATATGATTTCATCATATACCAGTGCGGATTGCGCATACAGGGAACATCATCAACCACTTATCCAAGAAAGAACTACCGCTTGTATTTCAGCCGTTCAAGCAAGTATGGAACCAAGCTGTATGTGAATGGTGTGGAAGTTCCTGAATGTACCTATTCATTCAAGCCAGGCGCACGTCCAATAAATATTTTCTGTTTGAAAGCGGATTTCTCAGATTCCTCTTCCACTCATAACACTGGAGCCGTGAAGATAGTCAATGACATCTGGAAGCGTTGCGGATGGCTCACACCACCACAAAAGACATATACAGGCAACTATGATGTCCGTATTGGTGTGGATGGTTTCCCTATTGATTTGTTCTATGACAATGACAATACTGGTGAAAACATCTACCTTGGCAAGTACAATTTCAACAATGAGAAAAGTGGCAGTGCAGCCATCTATGGCTTTGAGGGCATTGAGGGCTTCAATGATGCAGCAGCTTTGAACGGACAGCGAAACAAATGTATCTGCTTGGAGTTCTTGAACAACTCTGAGACACTTTGCTTGTTTGGTACGGCTGACATGACTTCATTTGCCGATGCCCTGGAGTTCCGTTTCAAGGCTGATGACACTTGGGAAACCGCCAATGAGGAAGACAAGGCAGCGGTCAAGCGTCTTTGGCCGTGGATTCTCTCATGCAAGGGAAATCCAAGCAAGTTCTATGCAGAGTACAATGATTACTTTGACAATGACAGCCCATTTGCATGGTATGTGATAACGGACTATTTCATGGCGGTGGATAACCGTGCCAAGAACATGATGCTTGTCACATGGGACGGTCTTCACTGGCAGTTCATTCCATACGACATGGACACCATCTTTGGTGAGCGCAATGATTCCGTCTTGAAGTATGACTATACCATTACATGGGAAACCTTGGATGAAAGCATTGGCTCCTATGCCTTCGCTGGACATGACAGCGTTCTTTGGGAACTTGTCAGAGGATGCCCAGAAAAATTGAGAGAGGTGGCTGACAAGATTCGCTCAAACATGAGCCTCGAATATGTGCTTAATATGTTCAATGTGGAACAGATGGGCAACTGGTGTGAACGAATCTACAACAAGGATGGCATATACAAGTATATCACTCCTTTGACGGAAGGCGTGACATCAGCGGATGGAACGAATTATTACAATTACCTCTATGCCTTGCAGGGAAGCCGTTACGCACACCGCACGTTCACCATCCAAAACCGTTTTGCGCTGCTGGATAGCCAATATGTGTGTGGTACGTACCGCAAGGATAGCTTTGCTGCTTACTTTGGCTATAAGTTCGGTAGCGACAACCGAAAGATAAAGATAACGTCAAGTGAGCGTTATTATTTCGGTTATGGCTATACGAGTGGCACACCGCATCAGAGTGCAGTCCTGGCAGAAGACACAGGCAGTAT
>CAKQSU010000063.1 GCA_934273135.1 uncultured Clostridia bacterium | reverse complement strand
GTAACCGACGAAAAGACTGTCGGAATCGAACTTTACCTCAACTTCGCGCCCGAAACGACTAAGCAATTCATGAAGCTTGCGGAAGAAGGGTACTATGACGGCGTTTGCATAAGCAACGTTTACGACAAATACCTTGAATTCGGCGAATACACCGGCACAAAGACTGGCGAACTTGCCGAAAACAAAAAGACGGCATCTACCATAAAAGGCGAATTCGAAGATAACGGTATCGTGGGCAACAAGCTCAGCAGTTCTTCCACGGGCGTTCTTATCATGAAGCACGACGCGGACGACAAGGACGGCACCACCCATTACGATTCCGCAAAGGGTACCGTTATCGTTACGCTTAACTCTGCAAGCGCGGCTTACCCGTCCAAGAGCTACTGCGTATTCGGTCGTATCACGAGCGACGATGCGGACAAGAACCCGAAAAAAAGCTATTCCGATTCGACTTCGGTTAACAGAACGGGCAAATCGAGCTTAGAGATAATCAAAACGGTTGCCGACCTTGCTTCCAAAAAGGAAGACGGCGAAATCACCAAGACTTATTACGATTCCAAGGTGAAAAAATTCTACACCTATATCGAAGCGACCGACGAGGATACTTCCGAAACCACAAAGACTTGGTACGAAGGCTTAGGCGACAGCAAAACGGAAATCGCGGATAAGACGGTTATAGAAGAACTCGGCAAAAAGATTGACGACGAAAAGTACACATTCTACACCGTTCCGTACGCGTACGTCACCATCAAGTCGATAACGAAAGCAAAATAAGCTTTGAGCTAAAAAGCGAATATCAAAAACACATACGCCGCGAAGGTTTTCCCCGTGGCGTTTTTGTATGCGCTATATGGGTGTTTTAATTTGTGTCACCGGCGGTGACACAAATTAAGAATGGCTTACGAAAGCCGACACTCGGCATAAAAATTTCGGACGGGTTTTATCATAATCGGGCATTTTATCGCATAAAATACGGTTAAATTGTGGATAACTCGGTTAAGTTATCCACAATTTGAGCGATTTTTCAACAAAAAAAGAGCGCGACTGTTAGTTTTGAAGCTAAGTTGTAAATTGCTTGAAAGAGGAGGGTAAAGATGAAATTAAGCGGCGTGATTATTCTTATTTTCAGCGTATTTTTATCGGTGTTTATAGGCGGAGCGGCTACAAAGCCCGCCGCCGGCGCAAAAAAGAAAGATTCCGTTCTCGTTGTTATCGACGCGGGGCATGGCGGAATAGACGGCGGCGTTACGGGCGTTAATACGGGAGTAAAAGAGTCGGATATTAACTTAGAAGTAGCAAAAGCGTTAAAGGAAAAGTTGGAAGCGGGCGGAATGACGGTTGTTATGACGCGCACTACCCCCGCAAGCCTTTACGGCGGCACGGGCAGAGGGTTTAAGGAAAAGGACCTTAAAATGCGCGTAGAAGTCGCCGAAAAGTGCAATGCGGACTTGTTCATTTCGATTCATATGAATAAGTATTCGGACGGTGGCCGCCGCGGCGCGCAGGTTTTTTACAAAATAGACGACGAAAGAAGCCAAAAATTAGCCGAGAGCGTACAAAAGAGCTTAAACGATATGAAGGAGGCTCCGCGCGAATGTTCTGCGCTACGGGGCGATTATTACGTTCTAAACAACAACACCGTGCCGTCAATCATTTGCGAATGCGGTTTTTTGTCTAATATAGAGGACGAAAAACTGCTTCTTGACGAAGGGTATCGCAACGAACTTGCGTATGCCGTTTTTTGCGGCGTCGTCGATTATTTTTCGCACGTAAGCGGTTGAAAATCGGCAAGCCTACCAATCCTTTAAAATAATAAGCGGAATTAAAGTCAAAACAATTGTAAAAACGGGTAAAGTGTGGTAAAATGTAATAAAGTTTAAAAAGGCGGAGCTTAAATTGCTTTTCTGCGAAAACATAACAATTGAAAAGGCAAAGACGATAAGCCCCGTTACGCTTGCTTTCGTAGGCGACGCCGTGTATTCTCTTTTCGTTCGGGAAACGTACACGACGCATACCGACAAAAAGAGCGGGGAACTTTCGGAAATGACGTCCAAAATCGTTCGGGCGAGCGCGCAAGCAAAGCTTATAGACAAGGTTTTGCCCAAACTCACCGAAGATGAAGCGGACGTTTTTCGGCGTGGCAGAAATGCAAAAAAACCGTCGAGAGCAAAACATTCGACGGTCTCGGAATACAACAAATCCACCGGCTTTGAAGCTTTGGTCGGGTTTTTGTACTTAACGGGGAATATCGAGCGGCTTAAAGAGATTTTTGCCGAAGAAACTAACTTAGAAGATGAGGTAAACACATGAACGTTGAAGGAAAAAACGCCGTAAGGGAAGCCGTCGCTTCCGCAAAAACGGTCGATAAAGTGCTTGTGCAGAACGGGCTTAGGGATGCGGAGTCGAGAAAGCTCGTAAGCGAAATAAAGGAATGCGGAATTAAGTTTTCGTTTGCGGACAAGTCCGTACTCGATAAGCTTTCCACAACAAAAAAACATCAGGGTTTTATCGCGTTTTTGAGCGATTTTTCTTACTGCGACGAAGAGGACATAATCGATGACGCTTCTAAAAACGGCTCGGTTATACTCGTTCTCGACGGAATCGAAGACCCGCATAACTTGGGTTCTATCATAAGGGTAGGCGAATGCGGCGGCGTTGCCGGGATTATTATCGGCAAGCACAGAAGCGCGACCGTAACGGACGTTGTTATGAGAATTTCCGAGGGTAGCGCAAACCATGTCAAGATTGCAAAAGTCACAAACATAAACACTTGTCTCGAAAAGATAAAAGCGGCGAATATCTTTGCTTACGCATTGGAACTCGGCGGCGAAAACATTTACGAAACTAACCTTACGGGCGCGATAGCGATAGTCGTCGGCGGTGAGGACACGGGCGTAAACGCGCTCACCAAAAAGATTTGCGACGGGGTTGTCACTATCCCGATGTTCGGAAAAATCAACTCTCTCAACGCGTCTGTTGCCGCCGGAATCGCACTTTTTGAAAGCGTTCGCCAGCGCACGGCAAAAAGTAAAAAGTAAGCGATAACGAACTTATAGCCCCGCTTTTTATGAAAATCCACAACAAACGACAAAAAGGGGAAAAAGAAAATGATTGATTTTAAGGCTTTAACCGACGAAAAACTCGTCGATATGTACCGTGGCGGGGACGAGCGCGCTTTCACCTTTCTTTTGGAAAAACACCGCAAGGAAATAGACGGGATATGCCGCCGGCGGTACTTAATCGACGGCAACGAAGAGGACGTAAAACAGTACGGATACATGGGGTTCATGAAGGCTGCACAAAGCTTCGATAAGGACAAAGGGAGCTTCGTTTCGTTTATGCGGCTTTGCGTGCTTTCGACGGTAGACAACGCCGTAAAAAAAAGCTTAGCCCTAAAACAGCACGCCTTAAACGACGCCGTTTCGATAGAATATTATGCGGACAAGCCGTCCGCCGTTCCCGACCCGCTCGACAAAATGATAAGCGACGAGGAGTTCGAAGAAAAGAAGAGGTTAATGTCGTCCGTGCTTTCAAAGGGCGAAAAACAGGTTTTCAACCTCTTTTTGGAAGGGTATTCGTATACGGAAATAGCTAAGCTTTTAGAGCTTACGCCCAAACAGGTTGACAACGCGATAACGCGCATTAAACGAAAAAAAGAAAAAGTGCTTTTGCCGTGAAAAACGTAAGCGAAAGGAGGCGAATATGTCGTATTTAGCCATATACAGGCGGTTCAGACCGTCAACATTCGATAAAATGGTCGGGCAGGAACATGTCGTTCAAACGCTCGTCAATCAGATAAATTCCGACAGGATAGGGCATGCGTACCTGTTTTGCGGCGCAAGAGGGACGGGAAAAACTTCCGCCGCCAAGATTTTTGCGCGGGCGATAAACTGTTTGCATCCCGTCAACGGTTCGCCGTGCGGCGAGTGCGAAGTGTGTAAAGCACTTTCAGACCCCGCTAATCTCGATATTCTCGAAATAGACGCGGCTTCCAACAATAAAGTCGAAAATATCCGTGAAATCAGGGATAAAGTGCAGTATCCGCCCGTTTCGGCAAGGTATAAGGTTTACATTATAGACGAAGTTCATATGCTCACGACGGAAGCGTTCAACGCGCTTTTAAAAACGCTTGAAGAACCGCCCAAGCATGCCGTTTTCGTGCTTGCTACAACCGAGCCGCACAAGCTGCCGGCGACCATTCTTTCGCGTTGCATGCGCTTTGATTTCAGGCTCGTACCCGACAAGACGATAGCCGCGCTCATTTCTGGAATTTTTGACGAACTCGGTAAAAAATACGATGACGAAGCCATTCTTGCGATAGCCCGCGCGGGCGAAGGAAGCGTGAGAGACGCGCTTTCCGTTGCCGACCTCTGCGTGTCTTATACAAACGAAAAGTTGACCTATAACGACGTTATCGCCGTTTTAGGCGCGTCCGACAGCAGAGTTACCGCGCGACTTGTGGAAAATATTTTTAAGGGCGAAAGCGGCAAAGTCCTCGAAACCATAGACGAACTTATCGACCTCGGCAAGGGCGTGGGTGTACTCAATAAGGACGTTTCTGCGCACTTACGCGACGTTATGGTTGCCAAAACGTGCAAGAACGCGCGCGAAATATTATCTATCCCCGAAAGCGAATTTGCGCTTATAGAAAAGAACGCCGAGCTTGCGGACGTGCATAGGATTCTCCGCGCAACGGAAATTTTTGCGGGGGTGGAAAACGATTTAAAATATTCGACCCATCCGCGCGTTGTCTTTGAAGCCGCTGCGATGCGCGCGAGCATGCCCGAGCAAGATTACAATATAGACGCGCTTTTAGCCCGTATCGCCAAACTTGAAAAAGCCGTCGCCGAGGGCGTAAAGGTTACGGTAGAAAAGGCAGAAAAATCAACAAAAGCCGAAGAAAAGGACGTCGATAAAGGCGAAGAAAAGGTGCTTTCGGCTAAACGTTTTGACGAGCGGAAAAGTTCGACAGAGCCGTATAAAGACGATGTAAGAACAGAGAAAATCAACACCGAAACGATTGTTAAGCCGGAAACAGAGAAAATCAACGCCGAAACAACTAAAAAGCCGGTAAAAATCGTAGACGACGATTTTTACGGAGCCGTACCGCCGGAAGAGGATTTGCCCTTTAATTCTTCTGCGGTTAATACTATAAAACAATCGGCGGCAAAAAGTGAAGATAAGCCCTTAACCGAGCGAAAAGACGAACGTAAAATACAAGTTCCCGAAATGCCCGAAACAAAAAAGGATGAGGACTTGCAAACGCAGACTTCGCTTTTCGACAAGAAAGCCGCCGAAGAAAAACCCAAAATAGTTATATCCGGCGCGAGAATGTGGGGCACTGTCGTAAGGCGGCTCCGCGCGGACAAAAACATTATGCTCTGGATAGCTTGCCAGGACCTCGAAGCGAAAACGGAGGGCAATAAGCTTTGTATAATCGCCGAGGGCGACAACGAATATAACCTTATTAAAAAGCCGGAAAACCTTGCGATTTTGCAAAATATCGTATCTGAAACGAGCGATTATAAAGTTGTCGTTTATCACGGCGAAGAAGTAAAGGAAAGCTTTGAGGACGACGTAAAGAAAGCCGAAGAAGTTTTAGGACCCATCGAGGAGGAAGATTAAAAGCTGTCGGCAACAAAAGTCCGCCTATAAGTCGATTATCGAGTAGTTTTTTTGATGATTGAGCCTATAAGCGCGTATAAAAAAGTTTGACGGAAGCCCTTTTCGGCTTCCGTTTTGTAAGGTATGACAACAAAGGATTTGTCCGTTGCCGCGCCCTGAACCGTTAAAAGCAAATGAAATTTTTCGAAAGGGCAAAAATAAAGATAAAAAGGCTTTCAAACGATTGTAAAATAAAAATAAATGTGTTAAAATATTTCGGTATCATGTTAAGTCCCGAAAGGGAAAATAAAAAAACGGAGTGATTTTATGGGTTACGGAAAAGGATTCGGCGGCGGATTCGGCGGCGGGCAAATGCAACAGCTGATGAAGCAAGCTCAAAAAATGCAGGAAGACATTCAGAAAGCTCAAAAAGAACTTGAAGAAGCGGAAATAGAAGGCGCGACCGCCGGCGGCGCAGTCAAGGTTGTCGTTTCGGGCAAAAAGATTTTAAAAAGCGTCAACATCGATTCTTCGGTAATCGACCCCGACGACGCGGAAATGCTCGAAGACCTTATCATTGCCGCTTACAACGACGCGGCGACCAAAGCCGACGAAATGTACGAGGAAAAGATGGGCGCGTTCAATAAAATGGGCGGCGGCATGTTTTAATGAAAACTTTTATTGAGCCTATCGGGAAGCTTATCAATCAATTTTCCCGTTTGCCCGGCGTGGGCGCAAAAACCGCTCAGCGTTACGCTTATAAGATAATCGAAATGAGCGAGGAGGACGCGCAAAAGTTTGCCGAAGCAATAATCGAAGCAAAAAGCAAAGTGCATTATTGCTCGGTTTGCGGAAACTTTACCGATAAAAACGTCTGCGACATCTGCTCAAATCGCTCTTCCGAAGTTATTTGCGTGGTTAAAGAGCCTAAGGACGTGCTTGCTTTCGAAAAGGCGGATAAGTTCGAAGGGACTTATCACGTTCTGCACGGCACGATTAACCCGATGGAGGGGGTCGGACCTAACGACATTCGCATAAAGGAACTTTTAAAGCGGCTCGGCGAGGGCGAAACTAAGGAAGTTATTCTTGCGACTAACCCGGACGTAGAGGGCGAAGCGACGGCAATGTACTTAGCTCGGCTCATCAAGCCCTTGGGCATAAAGGTTACGCGCATAGCTCACGGCATTGCCGTAGGCACGGATATAGAG
>CAKQSU010000062.1 GCA_934273135.1 uncultured Clostridia bacterium | reverse complement strand
GATAGACCAGTCTATCGCTTTCATGTCGTCGGGGCAGTCTGCGTTCAAAACGACGGTGAGAGTATATTCTGTCGTGTTGTCGGTAGGTCCTTGCGTTAAAAGGCTAATCATATCGCCTTGAACTTCGCCCGGAGTTACGACGAGCGAACCATCGGCTTCCTTCTTCGGCTCATTCTTAGAACAACCTACGGAGAATAACATGCATACGCATGTAACTGCTATTAGAGTGAAGCACTCCAATAAACTTAGAATTTTTCTTACTTTCATAAAAATTTACCTCTGTTTTATTTTTTTGCCGTTGTCGGCTTTTGTTTCTTTTTTTGCATTCCGTAAGACCCCGCAAAATCGGATAAGCAAAGCCTTACGGAACACAAAATTTTAAAAAGGAAGATGTATGAACACAGTTTGTTTTTCTCTTATCCGTAAAGCCCCGCGCGGCAAACCGTACAAAGCTCTACGGACTCAAGAGAAAAGAAATGTTATAATATGTATGAACTAAAATATTATTTCCGGGTCTTCGAAGTGAATATCCGTTATCGGGTTTTCAATCGAAGTGCCGCCTCCGCCACCGCCCGAAGCGGAACCGCGAAAGCCGCTCACGAAAACCGCAAGCATAGCTATGAGCAGTAAAACGATAGCGGCAATCCTTGCTATACCTTTTGCTTTCATATCGTCACCGCCTTAAAATATCGCCGACCCGTCTGCAAAACTTGCGCTTGTTACTATCTCAAAGGGAATATAATTAGGCGAGTTAAATTCGCAAACGAAATCATTACCGACTTCGTTTATAAATTTATCGTTGTAATAAGTCGATATAGAAACATGTATCTCGTAGCTTCCCTCGTTAGTATGCAATAATTCTACCGCTTTGTTATAACAAATCTTGTAAGCAACGGAATTTTCGAGCGTTGCACGGTCTTCGTCCGAACAGCGGAACAACTTGCTTATTTCAAACGGCGCATTATCTTTAAACGGCGTTTTAAAATCGAAAAAATATGTTTCTTCGGATAAGTCATGTTCCCGCATTAAGCTTCGTATCTCTTCGTTCATATCGTCGAGCATTTCCGTGGGTGTATCGAGATAATACGATATCGAACTTACTTTCGGCGTAGTGGCTATCGTACCGATGCCGAAAAAACATTCATAATTATCGATATCACAACCGCTATTAAGTTTGTCGTTTAGATATAAAAGCATTGTGTCGTCTGTATCGAAACCGAACGAAGTCAAACGTTTAAAACAATCGACGGTAGCAGTCGCTTTCACTTTCGAATAATATATCGGCGTGGCGGTTACGATTATCTGTTCGCCAAAATCGTTAACCTTTTCAAGGTTTGCCGTCAACCCGTTTTCTTCCTTGGTGGTGAGCTTAACGTAGTCGCTTACCTTTTTACCGGAAGCCCATTGAGAAGAAGCGTCTTTCCAACCGATAGTCCAACTTACTTTTTTGTACTTATCGTTAAAAGCCGTTGACGTTGTTTCGAGTTCGACTTTTAATTGACAGGTATTAACGCCAAGCGAACTGTCGGGGTAAACCGTTAAAAGTCGAATAATATCCCCTTGAATTTCGCCAGGGGTAACGACAAGCGACCCGTCGGCTTCCTTCTTCGGCTCGTTTTTAGAACAACCTACGGAGAATAACATGCAGGCGCATGTAACTGCCATTAGAGTGAAACACCCTAAGTTTCTGAAAAGTTTTTTCATTTTTTCCTCACTTTGCCGCTTTTGCGACTATTTTTTATTCTTTACTACGCCTGAACCGCCGGCTTTTTTGTTATCTTCCCTAACGAGATAGGCGACTTTGTTTGCAGTTCTTTTGCCTTTCTTGTCATAAAAATGCTCGACAAGTCGTTCTTTCGTCGTTTTTGTTAAAGCCGAAGTATCTTCAACATAACCGGTCTTAAAACCTTTCTTGTTTGCTTTTAAAACAAAGTTAGGAAAGGCAGAATCGACTTTACCGATAATGTTGTACTCGGGGTTGAGATAAGGCTTGCCTTTTTTCGTGTACAACCAAGCTTCTTTGCTCGAAACAACTTTTACGCCTGCAAGTTCTTTACGATACTTGCTAAAAACATTTGACATATAAAACTCCTTATGATAGAATTTGATTACCAACGGGACGTTAGAGTGTCCCAGTCACGGGACTTCCGCGTGAACGAGCAAGAGCATTAGGTTGAAAGTTGTGCCTTTGAGTGCAACGGTGTGGGCTTGCTGAATGCCGTTTCCTTTATGGAAGCGGTTATTTTTTTACCTTAAAAAGCGTTTGCTTATTGCAATCGAAAACATACTCTTCGCTTTTTACAAAGGCGAACGCCGCGTAGCACACGTTCAAGTCGGGAACGTCGCGCCGAATATCGGTTATAAGGTAAACCGCGGAATCGGCACGGTAGTTACTATACCCGGCAGCGCTCACGGGAATAAATCTTACAAGGTCGCCGACGTTAAAGCGGGAGTTCTTGTCGTAAGCGCAGACAAAAGTTTTGCCGTAGCGGTCGATTGCCGTGCGTATGTGTTCGTAACGCGACCGCTTAATTCTGACGTTGTGCAATATCATACGCCACCATTATCAAACAATAGCTTTAAGCTTTTTGCCTATCTTCGGCAAAGAAAATACTTCGGCGGCTTGCTCTTCGATTGCTTTCTTTTCTTTCGCTTTGTATTCTTCTATCTGCGCGCAAGCATTCGCAAGTTCTTCTTCAAGCTCGAAAATCTTGTCGCAAAGTTGCGGTCTTGTCCACTTTTCGAACCGAACGTACTTATTTTTGCTTTCGTCCTCTTCTTCTTCCGCTATCAGCATTTCCGGCGTTACTTTTTTCGCTTTCAAGCTCTTTTTGTAATCGCGAATTTTCTTAATGCTCCAATCTGACTGTATCGGCTTTCGGTCGAACGGCAACAGCGGAAGCATTTCCACGAGTTGGCTATATGAAAAATTTTTCCATTCCTCGGCGTAATTGCGGAATCCGTCGCCGAATTCGTCGACTACGTTCATAAGCCTTGATACCGTACTGCGTTCGAGGTTGAACCTATCTGAGCAAAAGGCGAGAAAATACCCGCTCCAACAATTACCCGCGCCCAAAGGTTTTTCAAAGCCGAACCGTTCCTTAAAATCCGAATGACTTAGTTTTACAATATCTTCCGCCATAGAGTAAGTTTGTGAACGATAAAAATCTATCAGCTTTGCGCCGATAAAGAACTTATCGTCTTTTTCGCGTTCGAGTTTGTTTTTTAAATCGCTTTCATATGCCGCGCAAGCTTCTTTCTTGTCTTTGGTTGTTGTAATATTTGCGAATTTATAAAAATTGAAATCAATCATGCGTAATCTCCTTTAAAAGAGAAAAGGCTGTTCGAATTATGCCTTTTATAACTAAAAAGAATCGAACAGCCTTGTTAAAGATTATGCTTTTGCTTTCTGAAGCTCGTGTTTCATGAAACGCAAATAGTTTTCCATAAGAGACTTATCGCTTGCGCGTATAGGTCTGACGGGAACTTGCCATTCGAAGCCGTCATCGTCCGTATGGGAAGCATAATAGCTTATCCAGGAACGCTTGTTACCGAGTTCGTCGGTATTATGATTTTCTTCGAAATTAAACATGAGCTTGTTTTTTGCCTGAGCGAAAAGCGTTTCGAGTTGGTCGTAGCCGTCTCTATCCGCCGCTTCAATCGCAAGTTGCGACTGACTTTTATTGCCAATCGGTTGTTGTACTGCTTCGGTTTTGATTTCGGCTTCGATTTCGGTTTTTGCTTTTGTTTCCACATTTTCATTCTGTTTAACCATAATGAAATTACTCCTTTGCGGCTTCTCACCGCGTAAAAAAAATTATTCTTCGAAAGGCGACGTAAGGATTTTTGAACCCGTCCATCTCCTTTCTCCGAATATAATACAATATACAAAAAGTAAAAAAAGCAATATCGCATAGTTAAAATTGCAATGTTTAATATCTTTCTCTTTACAAAAGCAAATAAAAATGCTAAAATATAAAAAGATATCGCGGTAGGTGGCTAAAAGCAACCCGAAAAGCGATAAAAGAATTTTTCGGCGGGTAAAGCAAAAATGGAAAAAGTATATATCGGTATCGATTTCGGCGGCACGAGCATAAAAGGCGGTATAGTCACGGCAGACGGGAAAATTTTGTATAAAAGTTCCGTTCCGACAGACGCTAAAGAGGGCGTGAAAAAGGTTATATCCAACATCGTTAAGCTTATTAGGGATCTCGAAGCGCATAACGACGACGAAATTCAAGGTATCGGCATAGGTATACCGGGGCTTATCGACGGCGAAAACGGGGTCGTGGTGGTTGCCGGCAACCTCTATTGGAGCGACGTTCATATCGTGGACGAACTTCACAAATGCTTCGATTATCCCATTAAAATCACAAACGACGCAAACGCCGCCGCTTTGGGCGAAGCTAAGTTCGGTTCGGGAAAAAACTACAAAACGAGCGTCTTTGTAACCCTCGGCACGGGAATCGGCGGAGGAATAGTAATCGACGGCAAGCTGTACGAGGGAAACAAATCCGCGGGCGGCGAAATAGGACACATGATTATTCACCCCCACGGCGAACAATGCACCTGCGGCAACAAGGGTTGCTGGGAAACTTACGGTTCGGCAACCGCCATCATAAGGGAAACGCGCAGAGCCATGCAAGCGCACAAGGATTCCGAAATGTGGAAAGTCGGCGGGCTTGAAAACGTGGACGGAAAAACCGCGTTCGACTATGCCGACGTGGACGAATACGCAAAACAGGTCGTTGACGAATACATAGATAACTTATCCATAGGTCTTATAAACATAGCGAACATTTTCCGTCCGGAAGTAATCATTATCGGCGGAGGAGTCGCAAACCAGGGCGACAGCCTTATCTTGCCGCTCAGAGAACAGGTGAAAGGCGGGCTGTTTGCAAGGAGTTCCGGTCCGAGCGTCGGCATAATTTTCGCAAGCTTAAAGTCTGCGGGCATCGTAGGCGCAGCCGCACTCAATATGTAAGCAAAAAATACAATCCATAAACTAAGGTCTTCAAAAAAACGAAGACCTTTTTTTCATATAATCGAGATTTTTCGCATAAACATAAAACAAAAACGACTTTATACGACAAAACGCGACAAATCAAAATAAAAAGCGACCTAAGTAAAGTTGTATTATGGGAGAGTAAATTGAAAAAAAGAAGTATTGTTTTTTGCGCGCTCGCGATACTTACGGCGGTGGTTTTGCTTGGTTTTGCGGTCAACGCAAGCGGCGCGTACCCCGTGTATTACGGAAAGACCGTGAGAAAGTTGCCCGTCTATTCCGTCGGGCGCGACGATAAAAAAATCGCGATATCTTTTGACTGCGCATGGGGAACGGAGCATACGGACGCAATTCTTGCCGCCATGGAAAAATTTAACGTAAAATGCACTTTTTTCGCCGTGGAGTTCTGGGTGAAAAAGTACCCCGATTACGTTAAAAAGATAACCGAAAAGGGACACGAATTAGGAACGCACGGCGCAACCCATTCGCATATGGCAAAGATGAACGAAGCCGACATCTTAAAGGAGTTGGAGACTTCCAAAAAGGCGATAGAGGATATCACCGGCAAAAAGACGGAACTTTTTCGACCGCCGTTCGGCGAATACGACGATTTGCTCATCGAATGCGCGGAAAAATCAAGCCTCACGACTATTCAGTGGGACGTTGACAGCCTCGACTGGAAAGACCTTTCCGCAGAGGAAATCGCAAACAGAGTGATTGCGAAAGTAAAGAGCGGCTCGATTATCCTTTGCCACAACAACGGCTTGCACACAGCCGAAAGTTTGCCGCTCATATTTGCGGCATTAAAACAAAAGGGCTACGAATTTGTGCCGATAAGTAAGCTCGTGTACAAACAAAATTACACGATAGATTCAAGCGGCAAACAAATTTTAAGCGAATAAATTTTATTTTACGGGCGATAAGCTTCGGAAACAGAAATCGTTAAGCGTAAATTCGCCTGAAAAACGGAGGAAAAGAAAGTATGGAAAAAAGCAACAACAAAGTGTATCTGCGCGGAGAGATAATTTCCGACAAAAGATTTTCGCACGAAGTGTACGGCGAAGGGTTTTACGAAGTGGACGTGGCGGTAAAAAGATTGTCCGGACAAACAGACGTTCTTCCCGTCACCGTATCCGAACGAATGATTGCGGACGACGAACTCGAAAAGGGCAAAACGCTGTCCGTACTCGGTCAGTACAGAAGTTACAACAAGCTCGTGGACGGCAAAAGCAAGCTGATGTTATCGGTTTTTGCGCGTGAAAAGGTTTCGCCGACCTTTTCGGTAAACCCCAACTGCATAGTTTTGAGCGGTTATATCTGCAAACAACCGACCTATCGCACAACGCCGTTTTCTCGGGAAATAGCAGACCTTCTTGTCGCGGTCAACAGAGCGTACAATAAAAGCGACTATATTCCGTGCATAGCGTGGGGCAGAAACGCGCGTTTTGTGAAAAACATTCCCGTAGGCGAAAAAATCGCGCTCGCCGGACGAATACAGAGCAGAATTTATCAAAAGCGTATAAGCGATACGGAAGTTAAGGAAATGACCGCTTACGAAGTGTCTGTTTCCCGCCTTTCGGCTTACGAAAACGCCGACAACTTCGACTTGGACGAAGAACTTTTTCTTTGCGGAGATAAGTTATTGAAAGAAATAGTGTAAAAGGTATATAATTAAGGAAAGCTGCGGGCGTAAAAAGCGTTTTGCGGCTTTTTTATTCGCATAATAAAAATAATTAGAGGAAATGCAATAATAAAAAGTTGTTTTTGCAATTGCATTCGGTCGCGTTTTGTTGTATACTATGCTTGTCTTAAGG
>CAKQSU010000061.1 GCA_934273135.1 uncultured Clostridia bacterium | reverse complement strand
CGGTCTTTCCTATACGACTTTCGAACAGAGGATAGATTCTATAAAAACCACGGATAAAAAAATCGAACTCGAAATAGAAGTCAAAAATAACGGAACGGCAGACGGCAAGGACGTGGTGCAGGTTTATTATTCCGCCCCGTATACTTCCTTCGACGTTTCCAACAAAATAGAAAAACCCGCGGCGGTGCTTGTCGGTTTCGCTAAAACGCCGGTAATAAAAGCAGGGGAATCGAAGAACGTAAAAATAGAGTTTGCAGTCGAGGATATGGCGTCGTATTGCTACACGCGCGAAAACGGAGACGGCACGAGAGGCGCATACGTTCTCGAAAACGGCGATTACGAAATAACCCTCAGAAAAAATTCTCATGAAGTAATCGATTCGAGAGTTTATTCGGTAGCGAAAACGATTTGGTATGATTACAACAACCCGAGAGAGAGCGAAATCCTTGCGCAATCGGCGATGGACGAAAACGGGAATTATCTTTCTTACCCGATGGAGGCCGCGGTAAACACGGAAGCTAAGTTTAAAGCGGCAAGCAACGGTTTTGAAAAAGCAAACACATATATGAACGATAAAAACGTTTCCGGCGCGACCATACTCACGAGAAACGATTGGTCCGCCACGCAGCCTTCCGAACCTACCGATAAAGACAGAAAGGCTACCGAAACGGTTGTTAACTGGAACAAGTACAATCTCGATAAGTTCGATATCGAAAACGACGTAACTCTCGGCAATAAGCAAGGAAGCAAAGCTTATAAAGCGGAGAAGCCGACTTCGCAAGCCGATAACTCTCTTACGCTTGCCGATATGAGAGGTAAAGATTATTACGATAAAAGCTGGGACGATTTGCTTGACCAACTCGATTATACGAAGACAAGCGAACTCAACAAGGCTTTGTTCATGGCGGCTTATACTACCGGTGAAATAAAAGCGATAGGCAAGCCCACCGTTATAGAACACGACGGACCTGCCGGTCTTATGCAATCGGATAACAACGGCAATAGCTGGACGGGCGACGTTTGCGGCTATCCGTCCGAAGTTTTGATAGCTCAGACGTTTAACGTCGACCTTGCGTACGAAATCGGCTACGCTTTGGGTCAAGAATCTCTTACTAACGGAAACAACGGTTGGTACGCTCCAGGCACGAACATTCATCGTTCTCCTTTCGGCGGAAGAAACTTCGAATATTACTCGGAAGACCCGCTTATCGGCGGAAAGTTTGCCGCCGCCACTATATCGGGCGCGGGCGATTGCGGCGTTTATTCTACGTTAAAACATTTTGCGTTAAACGACCAGGAAGCTCAGAGAAAGCCCGATACGGGGCTTGATATCAACGTTTGGGCGACCGAACAGGCTATCAGGGAAATATATCTTAAAGTCGGCGAAATAGCCATAAAAGAGGCGAGAAAAACCATTAAATACGTTGCGGACGAAAACGGCACGATAAAAGAAAAAACAATGCGCGCCGCAGACGGAATAATGGCGGGCGATTGCGCTCCCGGCGGCGAATATACGGCTTATAACTATAACCTTATGACCGAAATCGTTCGTAACGAATGGGGTTTCAGGGGCTTTGTCGTGACGGATATGCATATCAGTCAGGAAAACGATATAGACAGAATGGTCCGCGCGGGTTGCGATTTACAGATGTCGCTCGTATTCTTCAATTGCAGCGAATATAAAGATTATAATTCCGCTTCCGGGCAATGGGCGTTGCGTAACGCGGTTAAAAATTATTGTTATGCGATAGTTAATTCCAACGCAATGCAAGGAGCCGCTCCCGGCGCGATTATTACTTACGGTATGTCTCCGTGGGCGATATGGCTTACCGTCGCAAACGTAGTCGTTTACGGCTTTTCTGTTGCGGTAGTCGTGTTCCTTGTTTTAAGGGGCAGAAAAGAATCTTAAAAATTTTGTCGTAAAAAAAAGAGCGGAGCGCCGAATTACGACGCTCCGCATATTTATGTACTTAATTTATTTGCAGCCGCAGCCCGTTCCGCAGGGCGCAAAGCCTTTATCCTTGCAGCAGCAAAGAATAAGCATAATAAGCGGGACAAGGTAACCGCAATCGCAGATTTTGTCTATAATGCCTTTAATGCAGTCGCAACCGCCGCAGTTTAAAAGCAGTATGATGAGAAGGTACATATACCAGTTGTTGTTGCACAAACAGTTGAACATAATTTTTTTTAACTCCTTCCGTTATATTTACGGCTCAGCCGTCATTATATAGTATGTTGAGTATTTTCTCCGCGTTACAACCTTTTCGCGTTTAACGCGCTTTTTTGCTTGAAATTTTATCTATTATGTATTAAAATAAATATTACAAGTTGAAAATTGAGGATAAATTATATATTATTTTAAATCCGCTTTCACTCGCACTTTATGTGCGAATATCGATTCCCCGCGTGCGGGCAAATATCGAGCCGCTTGCAAAGCGGCATATCGATTGCGCCAAAGGCGCAAATATCGACTTACAAATTATCCCCTCATCCACCGCCGACGCGACGGCGGTCCCCCTTCTCCACAAAGCTCGCGACAAGCACGAGCGGGCGAAGGTCGGTAGGTGTTGTGCCTTTTCAACTTGCTATCGAAAAGTATATTTTATATAAAGTTAGGGATTGAATGAAATCCCTACACACAACGGGTATCCCGCGCGGGGCGAACAGCAACCTGCGCAAAAACAAAGGAATCCGATTGGAGGTTTATATGGAAAAAAAATCACTTGCTCACCGTATAGCATTTTACGGTGTACTCTCCGCGCTTATGTTCGTCTTTCTTTTGACGGAAACATATGCGTTCAGCTTTTTGTTCGGGCAATTCACTCCGGCAATTCTTACTTTGCCGCTTGCCGTCGGCATTAGTCTTTTCGGCGATAAAAAGACGATGTTTGTCGGCGGAACGATATTCGGCGCATGCTCGTTCGTTCTTTCGTTTATCATCGGGTTTGTCGTATTTATGAATCCTTTGGTTTCGATTTTGCCGCGCGTCTTTATAGGCGTGGTCGCATACTTTGTATACCGCTTTGTTTCTTGGCTTACAAAAAATGCAAAAAACAAATTCGTTCGCGAAATACTTCCTCTTTCCTTGGCGGGCGCGTTCGGGATTTTAACGAACACGGTATTGACTTTAACGATGATGTGGGTTTTTAACTCTGCGGAATTAGCCGCGGTAATCTCAACGATAATGTCCGTAAATTTCGTTGCGGAAGTAATCGGCGGAATGGTTTTAGTCCCCATATACGTAGGAGTATTAAAAAGGATAGATTATAAATTATGATTTTCTGCATAGATATAGGTAATACCAACATTAAGTACGGGGTTTTCGACGGGGACAAGCTCGTCGCTTCGTTCAGGGTTGTTTCTCAGCGTTCCTCTACCGCCGACGAGTACGGCATAGTCGTGCGCGACCTTTTGCGCAACGCCGGAATAAGAAGAGGCGACATTGAGGGCGTTATAATGTCATCGGTTATTCCGCAACTTAATTACACGATAGCCCATATGTGCGAATATTACCTCGGTTTTGAGCCGACTATGGTAGGACCCGGCATAAAAACGGGCATAAACGTAAAAGTTGATAACCCTGCGGAAGCGGGTGCGGACAGAATAGTCAATTCCGTTGCGGCGTACAAAAAATACGGTGGCAAAAGACCCGTTATCTGCATAGACTTCGGCACGGCAACGACCTTTAACGTAATAACGGAAAAGGGCGAACTTGTCGGCGGCGTTATCGCTCCGGGCATAAAAGGCTCTCTCGACTCTCTCGTCAACGGCACGGCGCAGCTCCCGAATATCGAGCTTTCCTTGCCCGAAAAGATAATCGCAAAGAACACCATAACCAACATGCAAGCGGGGCTTTTGTACGGCTTTGCGGGGCTTGTGGAGCATATCGTAAAGCGGACCAAAAAGGAACTCGGCAGAGAAGCTTTCGTCGTCGCAACGGGCGGTCTTAGCGAAACCGTGGCGGAAGAATCGGGCGTTATAGACGTAATCGACAGGACCCTCACGCTCGAAGGCTTGAAAATCCTTTACAACATGAACAGAAAATAGGGCTAAACTCTTTGTTTCTAAGATTTTTTAAGGCGAAAAAATGAGTAAGAAAGTAAAAATAGGCAATATCTACGTGGGCGGCGGCGAAAAAATCGCCGTTCAGTCGATGTGCGATATCAAAACTTCTAAAACAGACGAAGTTGTAAAAGAAATAAACGAACTCGAAGCTATAGGCTGCGACGTTATCCGCGTTTCCGTAAAAGACAAGGACGACGCGGCGGCTTTGCCGTTCATCAAAAAACGCATTAGTATTCCTCTCGTTGCCGATATTCATTTCGATTATAAGCTCGCGCTTGCGGCAATCGACGGCGGCGCAGACAAAATCCGCATCAACCCCGGCAACATCGGCTCGGACGAAAAAGTCGCAGAGGTCGCGCGCGCCGTAAGACAAGCAAACATCGCCGTGCGCGTAGGCTCCAACACCGGCAGCGTAGAGAAAAAGTACCTTGAAAAGTACGGAAAAAACGAGATTTCCCTCGGCGAAAGCGCGCTTGAAAAGGTCGCGATTTTGGAAAAGTACGGAGTCGAAAACATAGTTATTTCCGCAAAGGCTTCGTCCGTTCCGCTTATGGTTAAAACTTACCGTTATTTAGCCGAAAAAACAGATTATCCGCTCCACCTCGGCGTGACGGAAGCGGGAACGCTCGCTTCGGGAACGGTTAAAAACGCGATAGGCATAGGCTCGCTGCTTTTAAGCGGCATAGGCGACACGATTCGCGTTTCCTTAACCGCTCCGCTCAAAGAAGAAGTGCTTGTCGCAAAGCGCATTTTGCGTAGCGTCGGGCTTGAAAAAGATTACGTCGAAGTGGTTTCCTGTCCCACTTGCGGAAGAACGGGTTACGACCTTTTCGGAATGGTTTCCGCCGTCGAAAACGAGGTTGCAAACGAAAAAATTCCGCTTAAAATCGCCGTTATGGGCTGCGTAGTCAACGGACCGGGAGAAGCAAAGGATTGCGACCTCGGCATTGCGGGAGGCGAGGGCAAATGCGTGATTTTCGAAAAAGGCGAAGTTTTTAAAACCGTAGCGATGAGCGAGGCGAAAGAGGAGTTTGTAAAAGAAATAAGGAAAAAACTCAATGAGAAGCGACTTAGTAACTAAAATAAACAATATTCCCTACCTTAAAGGTAAAATAAGGTACGTCCGCGCGACCGTTTCGCGCTCGAAAAAGGTTTTAACCCTCTATTTTAATTCGTCCGCGGCGGAGCCGACCGAGGTGTACGAGTCGATATCCGATATCGTCCGCCCGTATCTGCCCGCTTCGCTCGCAAACGTAAGCGTGGATATAACGAAAATAGTCACGGTGGAAGAATTCGTCAAAACCGCCGTCGTAAAATTCTTGAAGGATAAGCACCACATAGCTTGCGCGGGAATCGAAGAAAAGGACGTTTCCGTCAAATTAGGCAATCCCGTTTTAGTCAATCTCTCCTTAGAGACGACCGTTTACGAATTTTTTATCGGCAGAGGCATAGGCGACGAGGTTAAAGAAAAGCTCGAAACGCTTTTCGTGGACGACTTTTTCGTCGACGCGACCGACGCCGGGAGAGCTGCCGTAGACGCGGAAAAACTGAGGTATATTCCGACAGAAAGAGAACGCGAACAGGTTATAAGAAGAACGCTCAAAGTGGACGAAGTGGCTCGGCTTTTCGACGACGACGCGACCGACACCGCAACTTACATAGCCGACTCGGGCGACTTGCTCGGTCCCGTTTACCTTGCGGGCGTTATCACCAACATAACCGAACGCATGACAAAGACGGATAAGCCTTATTACCTTATAGAATTCAACGACAGAACGGGCAGTATTTCGGGTACGATTTTCCCCACGAAAGACAAATTGCCCAAAATAAAAAAGCTTGCCGTCGGTTCGGAAATTATAATAAACGGCGAATTCCAGATGCGCGGCGAATACAGAAATTTAAGGATTAACGCAATCAATCTTTGCTCGTTCCCTAAAAACTTCGTTCCTAAGGAACGCCCCAAAAAGCCCGTTCCGAGCGAATATTCGCTCATAAAGCCGCAAAAGATGGTCATCGAAAATCAAACCAACTTTTTAGAGGATAAGTCCGCGCCGGAATGCTTTAAGGGGCGAACTTTCGTAGTGTTCGACTTCGAAACGACCGGTACCGATTTAGACGACAAAATAACGGAAGTGGGCGCGGTCAAAATGGTAGACGGCAAAGTCGTGAGCTATTTTTCGTCGCTCATCAACCCCGGTAAGCATATTCCTAACGAAGTTCAGTCCTTGACGGGCATCACCGACGAAATGGTTTCTTCCGCTCCTCCTTTCGAGGACGTTTGCGCGGATTTTTATAAGTATTGCTACGGCGCGACGCTCGTTGCGCACAACATCGAATTCGACTCCCGCTTTTTGAAAAAGCAGTCGAAACCGCTCGATTATATTTACGACAATCCTATGATGGATACGCTCGCAATCGCTCGTGAAGTCGTTTACGGGGTTGCCAACTACAAGCTCAACACGCTGTGCGACAAGTTCGAAATCCCTCTCGTTCACCACCGCGCCTACAACGACGCGTACGCCACGGCTCAGCTTTTTATAGAGATAATAAGGTTGAAAGGCAGCCTGCCGTTCTGAAATAAACGTAAAACTGCGATTTTGTTTGTATAAAACCGCTTGAAAAAAGGAAAAAATGAAACTATCGGAAAGAGAAAAATTTAAGATAATCGTCGAAAAGTTGGACGAGCGTTTCAAAAAGATAAAGAACGCCCGTCCGCTTTCGCGCGCCGAATCGGAATATTTTTCCAATGAATTTGCCGTTAGCTTTACGCACAATTCCAACGCCATAGAGGGCAACACTTACACGTTTGACGAAACGCGAATGCTCATCGAACGCGGAATAGTCGCCGGGTCGCGCTCTTTAAGGGAAAGCGAAGATATAATAG
>CAKQSU010000060.1 GCA_934273135.1 uncultured Clostridia bacterium | reverse complement strand
TTTCTATTCTCCGCGGGTCGCATATCCACCCGTCAAAGCCCTTATGCACACCGTCATCGGTATACTTTTCTTTTTCTTCGGTCATAACGACCCTTGCATACTCGTTAAACGGTAAAACAATTTTTTCACCGTTTAAATATGTCCATTCGTCTATGACTTTTAAATCGGTTTCGGGAATATATAACGCCGTAACGACAAAGCGATTGTCGGCTTTTTCTAAAACAAAGAAAACAAACCGCCCTCTTTCCTCAATAATATCGCAATCGGTAATTCTCCCGCGCATGCCCTTTTGCACGCCTTTCGCCCTATATTCGTCTTTATCGACGAGAAGTTCTACAATATCCAAGTATTTCATTTTTACTTTCCTCCGTATGGTGTTGTTAAAACTATTCTTCCGTCAGGATATAGCATCCATCCCGAAACAAACGAAACAACTTCAAATCTATCTTTTCTTTGTAATTTTACTTTTATATCTATTCTTTGACCATAATTATCAAGTTTTCCAAGTTCAAAAAAAGCTTTGGCAAATAACTTTTCAGATTGTTCAGATAATTCTCGACATAAATATGGAGAATCCTCGGAGCTAAAACCCCATTTATAAAACAAACTAATTTTTCCGTTATGCCTATATTCGGAACTAAAAACATATCCCTCAAACTTCGACAACGGGCTTTCCGCCGTTATCTCTAAATTATTCGCAGGCACTACGTAACAGTGACAGTTTTCATGAAACGGGAATTTCATTTTGTTTTCTATTATGTCAACGGGCAAACAACAACCGTTCATGTTCAAACATACCGCACAGTGCTTATTGTTGTTTGCTTTTGCCCACTCGGTGTTTTCCTTTTTCTCTTGACTTGTGTAAGCAGGCTTTGTTCCTTCGTGAACGAACCTACCCCATTGCGGCGACTCGAAAAATTGCTTAGCGAGAACGCCGGCTTGCTCAAAGCTTACCGTTTGTACTTTCATGATACTCTTTTACTCCTTAGTCAAATGCGACTGATTATATTGTACCACAAAAATTTCATTTGTCAAGAGCTACGTCCCACAATTTATTAAAAATTTAAACAAACGTTCGCATTATATTCGAATAACTTACTTTTCTACAACAAACCGACAATCAAAAAGCCGCTTGCGGGCAAATGCACGGGCAAACGGCTTGATTTCATATTATATATTCAGATTACTGCGCTTAGATTTTTTCCATAATGCTGTCGGCAACGCTTAAACCGTTCGCGCTCGCTTGCTGCAAGCCCCTCGTGACGGACGCGCCGTCGCCTATCGAATAAAGCCCTTTAACGCTCGTTTCAAACGACTTGTCGACGACTACGGAATTGGAGTAGAACTTGACTTCTACGCCATAAAGGAGCGTTTCGTCGCTTGCAACGCCCGGGGAAACTTTATCGAGAGCGTAAAGCATTTCGGTGATATCGACCATAATTCTGTGCGGCAAAACGAGCGATAAATCGCCGGGAACGGCGTCCTTTAACGTCGGCACAATGTTGTTGCGGTAAAGGCGTTCTTCGGTCGTTCTTCTTCCGCGCTTAAAGTCGCCGAAGCGTTGAACGAGAATCTTGCCGTCGCAGAGCATGTTGGAAAGTTCGGCAATCTTTTTGCCGTATTCAATCGGGGTCTTGAACGGCTTGGTGAAGTTTTTGGACACGAGAACGGCGAAGTTGGTGTTGTGAGTTTTGAATTCCTTACTCTTATACGCGTGACCGTTGACTACCGCAAGACCGTTTTCGTAATATTCGGTTGCGACTTCGCCCGACGGGTTGGTGCAGAAAGTTCTCACCTTATCGTCGAAAGTCGGGGCGTAATAAACAAGTTTCGCCTCATAAAGGTTGTTGTTGAGATATTCCATAACCTCGTCGCGGAGTTCGACCCTTACGCCGATATCGACGGTACCGACCGTCGTTTTAACGTCATGCTTGCGGCAGATATTGCAAAGCCATTCCGCGCCCTCTCTGCCGATGCCCGCAACGACGTAATCGGCTAAGTACGTTTCGCCCTTGTCTGTTACAACGCCTTTGACCTTGTTGTCCTCGATTAAAATATCGGTGACCATGGTATTGAAAATCATATCCACGCCGAGTTCCTGCAAGTGGTGTTCGAGCCTTAAATAAATTTTGTAGCCCTCTTCGGTGCCGAGGTGGCGGATAGGACATTCTATGAGTTTAAGGTTCGCGCCTATCGCCTTTTTGCGGATTTCGCGAATTTCTTCTTCCTTGTCTACGCCGTAAACGAAAGTATCCGCGCCGAATTTAAGGTAAATATCGTCCGAACGCTTGATGAGTTCGCACGCTTTGTCGTAGCCTAAAATCTGTTGAAGGTTACCGCCTACGTCCGGGCTTAAAGAAAGTTTGCCGTCGGAAAATGCGCCCGCGCCCGCAAAACCCGTCGTTATAGAGCAAGGCTTGCAGCCCGCGCACACGCCGGTAAAGCGTTTGGGGCATTGGCGTTTTTCAAGTATTCTGCCCTTTTCAACGATTAAAACGCTGAGGTCGGGGCGTTTGGTTTTCAGCTCGTACGCGCAGAAAATTCCGCTCGGACCCGCGCCGATTACAACTACGTCGTATTTTTTCATATAGTTATCCTCCGTTTGCGGTTTTTGCCGCCTTGTTTTTAAGCCCGTATCCTTTTAAGCCGAACGCTTAAAAGGCTTAAAAGAATACAAAGCTTTATCGGTTTCTCGCGCGCAAAAAAATATGCGCGTTTCTTTGCCCGATTATTTTACCACAAAAAAAACTTTCTTGCAATCGTTTGACGATACAATAATATTATGGTATACTAAAATAAACATTATAATGTATCGTTCATAATGGAATAATACAACAAAATGTAGATTTCAGGGCTGAATGAGTTAAGTTTGTCGTGTTTTTGTGCAAAGCATGACAAAACGCATGAACGCCCGTAAAAAGGAGGAGCGAAAATGTGGTGGGAAACACTTAACATTGCGCAAAAAATTTATTTCTGCATAGCTTGCCCGGCAACGGTGTTGCTTGTCGTGCAAGTCATACTTCTGCTCGTCGGCTTCGGGTCGGGCGGCGGCGACGCGGATACGGACGCCGACTGTCCGGACGCGGGTTGCGGCGATACCGACAGCGACGGAATACTCGACAATGACCCGGGTATAACGCTTTTTTCGGTAAGAGGCTTAGTTGCCTTTTTCGCGATAGGCGGCTGGCTCGGCTACACGCTCGCGGATAACAATCTGACGCTCGCAATCATAGTATCGCTTGTCTCCGGTACGGCTGCGCTCGTCGGCATGGCGTTTTTAATGAAGTGGGTGACGGGGCTTCAATCCAACGGCAATATCGATTACAACGAAGCGGTCGGCAAGATAGCCGAAGTATATTTGACGATACCGCCCAAAAACGAGGGCAGCGGCAAAGTAACGCTTAACGTTTCCGAACGCTACGTAGAAAAGTCCGCCGTTCAGAGCGGCGAAACGCCGATACTTACCGGCGCGAAAGTAAGAATAATTTCCGTTATCGGCGACGAATATCTCGTCGAAAAAATATAAAAAAGGAGTAAAACATGTACAACAATCTTTTAGCTTCGGCGGGCGGCATAGTCGCCCTTTGCATAGTAATCCCCCTCATACTCGTTATGATTGTACTGCTTATCTGCACGAGGTTCAAAAAATGTCCGTCGGACAAAATCATGGTCGTTTACGGTAAGGTTTCGTCCAACAAGGACGGCACGCGCCGTTCGGCAAAATGTATTCACGGCGGCGTTTGCTTTATCGTTCCGCTCTTCCAGTCGTATGAATTTCTCGACTTAACGCCCATCTCCATCTCGGTAGACTTAAAGAGCGCGCTCTCCCGCCAGAACATTCGTATCGACGTTCCCTCTATCTTCACCGTAGGCATTTCGACCGAACCCGGCATTATGCAGAACGCCGCGGAAAGGCTTTTAAGGCTTAAAATGGCGCAGATACAGGAACTTGCCAAGGACATTATATTCGGTCAGCTCCGTCTTGTCATCGCAACGATGGACATCGAAGAGATAAACACCGACAGAGATAAGTTTTTGGAAGCGGTAAGCCGCAACGTTGAGGGCGAACTCAAAAAGATAGGTCTCCGCCTTATCAACGTTAACGTAACGGACATTTCCGACGAATCGGGCTACATAGTCGCGCTCGGTAAGGAAGCCGCCGCAAAAGCCATTAACGACGCTAAAATTTCCGTTGCGGAAGCGGACAGAGCCGGCGCAATCGGCGAAGCCAACGCAAGAAAGGAACAGCGTATTCACGTTGCCAACGCCGACTCCGTGGCAATCCAGGGCGAAAACGAAGCGAAAGTTCAGATAGCCAACTCCAAATCGCTTTTGCGCCAGGCGGAAGCGGAAGCCGAACAACGCGCCGTATCTTCGGAAAAGATTAACGCGGCAAAAGCTTTACAGGAAGCTTACGCCGCCGAAAAGGAAGCCGAAGAAGCGCGTGCCGAAAGAGAAGTCGCCACGCAGGAAGCGGATATAATCGTAAAGGCGAAAATCGAAAAGCAAGAAAGAGAACTTCAAGCGGAAGCGGAAGCCGAACAAATCAGGCGCAAAGCGCGCGGTGAAGCGGACGCAATTTACGCAAAAATGGAAGCGCAGGCGCGCGGCGTAAAGGAAGTTTTAACGGCTCAGGCGGAAGGTCTTGCGGAAGTTGTCAAAGCCGCCGGCGGCGACACCAACGAAGCGGCTCGCCTTATGATTACCGACAAGATTGAAAAGATTATCGCAACGCAGGTCGAAGCGATAAAGAACATCAAAATCGACAAAGTTACCGTTTGGGACGGCAACGGCGCAAAGGACGGCAAAACTTCCACTGCTTCATTCCTTTCCGGGATGTTGCAGTCTCTTCCCCCTTTGAATGACGTTTTCAAAATGGCAGGGCTTACCATGCCGGAAATCGTCGCGCCCAAGGAAGCAAAAACAGAAGAACCCGCCGCCCCCTCTCAAGCACCCGCAACCGAGCAAAAAAGCGAATAACGCCCGTTTAATCGCCTTATAGCGCGACTTTTTGAAAAGTTGAGCGATTGTAAGCAAAAGAAACAGGTAGATAAAAACGGCAGGAAAATTTGCCAATTAAACGGCGACGGAAAAAGTTTTTCGGCGCGGAAAAAGAAAGAACTTTGTAATGCAACAATAAAAAACATTTTTATACCAACGTTAAACGGCGACCGCCTTTTCAAGCGGTCGCCGATAAATAAATCATATGAGTTGAGGAGAACTATGGATAACGAACTAAAATGTCCTATTTGCGGTGAACCGACAAGCACATACATGGGAAACGCGCGTAAAGATAGATTATGCCGTAAACATGGTGAAATGAAACGCAAAAATCTAATCGAACAATGCCCTCAGTGCGGGAAATGGCACGAAACAGACAAACCTTGCGACTGTCAAAAACATGCTGCAAATGATGCGGAAAGAACCGACAACAACGAAATTACATGTATAATTTGTGGCAAGCCGTCTAACGGAAAGCATTTTTGTTATGATTGTTACAAAAAATACAAGGATAAAGATGTTCTGATAAAAGTACATAAATGTGAATTCCCAACAGGTGAGCCGTTAGACGAATCATATGAAGGTGTACATGAGTGCGATGACGGTCATATTGTAAAAAGCATTTCTGAACAAGTAATAGACGATTGGTTATTTGACAAAGGTATTGCCCATGCTTACGAAGTGCCTTTAGATATTGGCGAAGAAAAGCCGCTAAAACCAGATTTTTGCCTTAAAAATTATTTAGGAAAAGACAACCATGTATATATTGAATACTTTGGATTAAAAGGACAACCTAAATATGATGAGCAAGTTAAGTACAAAATGAACCATTATAGACGATTAAAGATAACTCTTGTTTGTTTATATCCTAAAGACGGTAAGAACTTAAAGTTTACTTTGCAAACAAAATTGAATAAAGACAGAATTAAAATTAACGAAATAAACTTTGAAGAAACATAAATATGAAAAGCTGCCATAAGTAAACACTTATAGGCAGTTTCATTATATCAAAAACAAATTTAGAATTTTAGAATTCTTATGTTTTTTCTTAACTTTGCCTTGCAACATAGTCGGTTAAACTCTTACGCTTTTTATAAATACCTTTTAATCGCGAAAAAGAGTCAAACGGCGACCGCCTTTCCGGCGGTCGCCGTTACTGTTCAACTGATAAAAATTTTTTCATAGTCATCCCTATTTTGCTTTCGTAGCATGCGTTTCTTCGGATTGCTCCTTAGCAGATTGTACTTTGTACCTCTTTGTTATTTTATACTTCTTTGTTGCTTTAAATTTTTTATCTTCCATTCCGGCTTCTTTAATTTTGTCTTCATAATACATGTAAACAAAGAAACTAATTAGAGCAAATACAATGAATAGCGGAGCAACTGCTGTAAACACTACAAAACCGGTAATAATACCCACACAAAAGCATATAACAGCGGCAATAACTCCACCAATAGCATTACCCATTATTCTAACTTGCAAATGTTTATAAACTTTCTTTAAGTCTGTTACCACCTTTGATTCTTTTGCAGTGTTTTTGTCTGCTACAGTCGGTTGTTCGTCTGTAGTTAAGTATTCCTCTTCTGATTGCGTTTCGCTTTCTTCAAACTCGTTGTTTTCTTTTTTGCCACGCTTAGAAGCAGCCGCAGCGATTACAGAAAAACAAACGCCTACAGCAAGACTGACTACAGCGAAAATCCACATTCTACACAATAGTCCTACAAGACTTACAACAAACCCAAAAACAGCAAAGACCACCGATATAACTATCCCGGCAACCCTTTTATATTTGAACTGTTCTTCAGAAGTTTTTATTTCATCCATGATTTTCCTTTTTTAGTTACCCTCCTTGATATACTTATGAATTATAAACAATTGTTGTAACTACCCTATAAATAACTGTTTTTTGTTCTTCTCTTAGGGATTGCATTCTTCATTACTAATTATTTTTGCGGCAATAAATCGGTTTTTGCGAAGCCATAAAG
>CAKQSU010000059.1 GCA_934273135.1 uncultured Clostridia bacterium | reverse complement strand
TCCTTTTGGACTTGCTCGGCGGCACTCAATAAGGCTTGAGTGGCTACGGCAGTGTTTTTGCCCGAACAACCGGTGAGAGCTACGGCAAAGGTTAAAACAAGCGTAAGCAATATGCATAAAATTTTCTTTTTCATTTTTGTTTTTTTCCGAAATTTTATTTGATAGGGATTGCATTCCTTATCACTAATTATTTTTGTAGCAACAAATCGGTTTTTGCCTTGTCTTAAGCTAATCTTAGCATAAAGTATCGTTTCGACAATTTGTTTAGCAAAGACCGACTTGCAAGTCTGCTTTTTATCCGCATTTCTGCGGCGGAGCGAAAAATATAAAACAGCGTTTAATCGACTTATATGGGGACTTAATTGTTTCCGGACGTCGTACGGCTGTAGTCTTTGACTTTTACATTCAAGCCGTCAATCGTAAATTCGGAGATGTCCTTTATAGTTACGGGAACGTTAAACTTGAAGTTTCCGCTGACGGTTACGTCAAATCCGTTGGGAACAACAAAACGGAAATTGGTTTTCATAGCTTTAAAAACTCCGTTTTTGTCGATTGTAACTTCCAAATCAAGCTTGCCCGGAAACATTTCGGCAAGTTGCTTTTTCATCGATTCGAATTCTTCTATCGCCCTCTCGTCAAAGACTTCGGAAAGCATTTGATACTCAAACGATGGAGAGGATTCAGCCATCTTGCGCCAAAAATACTCGTAAAGCGTTTCGTTTTCGTCTTTTGCTTCGGGCATATATGCGGTGGAACCGATGCCTTTTAATACTTCGTTATAATAATCAATAAGCTTTTTTGCTTTTACGTCGCCTATAAGCGACACTATAAGCTTTTTAACAGGGCTTTCGTCGTCAAAATAAAGGTTGCGCATCGTTTTCGACGGGTACTTTTTTGCGTAAGCTAAGGTATCCTGCACAATCTTTCCGACTTTCGCCAAGACTTTTTTACCGTCAAATTTTATAATTACATCGCCGGCAAGAGTTTTTCTTACCGATGGCTCAAGGAATTCGACAAGTCCTTTCATAAAGCTGTTAGACATCTCGATGAAAGCTTCGTCGTATTCCTTTATATACGCCGGGATTTGATATTTGGCCATGATTATCGGGTCAGCCGCATAAATTCCTATTTCTAAAACATTTGCGGAAGATTTAAAACGCTTCTCAAATGTTCTCATATCCGCCGATGCGTACTCTTTTGAATCTTTGCTTATCTCATCTCTATAGCCAAAACTCCCGTTAGGACGAACAAAACCGGCATCGTAGGTTTTAGAACCGGATTCATCCCTATATACGAAAATATCTTGCATAGGAAAGTCGTTTTCAAGCCTTTGGTTAACGAGATACCGCCAGACATTTTTAGTCACTTTGTCTTTATAGGTATGCGACATTTCGACTTTCACCTCGGCGGTGAAGGAATTGTAATTGCCGTCCTTTTGGACTTGCTCGGCGGCACTCAATAAGGCTTGAGTGGCTACGGCAGTGTTTTTGCCCGAACAACCGGTGAGGGCTGCGGCAAAGATTAAAACAAGAGTAAGCAATAAGCACAAAATTTTCTTTTTCATTTTTGTTTTCTCCGAAATTTTATTTATTAAGCGGCTTATACCGAAAAAGTTATACGCCGAGGTAGCCTTTTAGGACAAGAAGAACGTTTTTAACGCCGTCAACGTGGCTGCGCTCGTAGCCGTGGCTTGCGTAAACGCCTGCGCCGATAAGACCGTGGCGAACGTCATACCCCGCGCGGAGAGTGGCTTCGACATCCGAACCGTAATGCGGGTAAACGTCTACGGCGTAGTCGGCGTTTTCCTTTTTGGCGGCTTCGATAAGCTTGCCGACGACTTCGTAATTATACGGTCCGCCCGAGTCCTTGGCGCAGATAGAAACCTGTTTTTCGGTGCAAGTTACACCTTTGCCGACGCAACCCATATCGACGCTTATCGCCTCGGTAACGCCCTGCGGAACGGAAGCCGAGCCGCCATGCCCGACTTCTTCGTAAACGGTAACATGAATATAAGTATGCCGTGGCGGGGTTATTTTGTTATCGGAAAGGTACTTCGCAAAGCCCAAAAGTATGCCGACGGACAATTTGTCATCCAAAAATCTGCTCTTGATGTAGCCCGAAGAAGTGACGTGCGAGCGCGGGTCGAAGCAAACGATATCGCCCACTTCTATGCCGAGTTTGCGAGCGTCGGCGGCGGTCTTTACGTCCTCGTCGATAACGACTTCGGTTGTGTCAAATGAGCGTTCGGTCTTAGAATAATCGCCGTTGACATGAACGGAAGCGTCCACGAGCTGGAGCGTTCCTTCGTAAATTTTGCCCGAGCGAGTGTAAATGCGGACGTTTTCCGCCTCGCCGTTGTTGGCGTTCATGCCGCCGAGCGGAGTTAAAACAAGCCTGCCGCTACTCTTTATTTCCTTAACCATTGCGCCGAGCGTGTCGGTATGGGCTTCTAAAAGAAGCGCGTTATCATACCCGCCGAGGTCAACCAAAACGCCGCCTTTTTGCGTGATAACCGACGTATAGCCTAACTTTTTGAATTCTTCCGCGACAAATTCGACGGCTTTAACGGTAAAGCCGGACGGGCTGTCTATTTTGAGCAAGTCGAGCGTTTTTTCGACTGCGTAATCAACGTATTTTTTATCCATAAAAATCTCCTTGATTTTTTCTATACATATTTTATCACAGCGCGAAAAAATTTTCAAGCTTTTTAGCGGGATTACGTTTTTTATCTACTCAATACTCACAAGAAAAGCCCGCCCGAAAAAGGCGAGCTTTTAAAAAACAAAATGATAAATATTACCGTTCTTCGCGGAAGTAGTTGGTGCCGAGGGCGGCGGGGGGTTGGGTTTCCTTTTTGCCTATAATGCTTGTTACGATAAGGACTATTATTGCTACCATATACGGCGCAAGTTTTACGAGTTCTTTTTGCGCAAGCGAAAATTGTATTCCAAATGCGACATTGCTGTAACTAATCAATACATAGAAAAGACCGAACACGAAAGAACCGAGGATAGCTAAGTCCGGCTTCCATACGGCGAAGATTACGAGGGCGATAGCAAGCCAACCGAAAGCTTCGATTGTGGAAGAGTTCTGCCAGCTGCCGCCAACATAGTCCATAACGTAGAAAAGTCCGCCGATACCTGCTATCGCGCTACCGATAAGAATTGCGCCGTACTTATAAGCGTTTACGTTTACGCCCGCCGCATCCGCCGTGGCGGGATTTTCGCCTACCGCGCGCAAATTAAGACCTATTCTCGTACGCTTAAAGACGATTGCGACAGCTATTGCAACGGCGATTGCAAGATAAACGAGAACTCCGTGAGAGAGGAATATTTCGCCGAACCAGCCGAGCTTATCCGCAAACGGCAAGGAATAACGCATAACTTTACTCGCCCAAGCAAAACGGTCCATGTTTATGGTTTTCATAAAATAATCGGTAAAGCCCGAGCCGAAAGTAGTAAGAGCAAGACCCGTTATGTTCTGATTACACCTTAAAGTTACGGTCAGAAACGCATATATCGCGCCGCCGAACGCCGCGAACAACATTGCAAAGAAAATAGAAACAAGAACGAGTAGGAGCCAAACAGCGTATTCTTGCGAAGCAAGAGCATTCATATAAATAGACGCGCCGAAACAACCTCCGAACGTTCCCATACACATAATGCCCGGAATACCGAGGTTAAGATGACCCGATTTTTCCGTAATGATTTCGCCTATGCAACCGAAAAGAAAGACCGTGCTTATACTTATAGCACTCATCAAATAAATAACCATTAGTTTTTACCCCCTTCCTTTTTATCGGCTTTTTGTTTTGTTCTAAAATGAACCTTATAAGTAATAAAGAATTCGCAAGCGATTACGGCAAAATAAATTATGCCGAGAACTATATTTGATGCAGCCGTGTTTGTAAGATCAAATTCCGTTCTAACCGCACCCATCCCTTTATCTATAAACATAATAAAGAAAGACGTAAGAATTATCGCGAGCGGGTCAAGCTGACCGAGCCATGCCGCCATGATAGCCGTGAAGCCCATATTATTTGCTAAGTTCGGGGTAATGGTGTGATTTATCGCGCCGACGAGAAGCAAACCTATCACACCGCATATCGCACCCGACAAAACCATAGTTCTTATAATTACCTTTTTAACGTTTATGCCGACGTATCTTGCGGTGTTTTCGCTTTCGCCTACGACGGACACCTCGTAGCCGTGCTTACTGAACTTAAAATAGAAAAACATCAAAGCGGAAATCAAAGCCACCACTATAATCGTCAATAAATACGGATTGCCTATTTCCGGGAAATTTGCATATTCGATAGGCGGAATTGTATTGGAGCCGGTCGAATGCCTTGTGATGAAGTAATTAACAAAGCCGACGGCTATATAGTTCATCATAAGCGTGAAAAGCGATTCGTTGGTTTTAAAAAAAGCTTTGAATATTGCAGGGATAACCGCCCAGACAGCTCCGGCAAGAATGCTTGTTACAATCATCAAAAGTATTACTACGCCGTCTGCCAACTTTCCGCCTAAATAGAAAAGACAAATCATTGCGGCGAGCGCACCCATCATTATTTGCCCGTTACCTCCGAGGTTCCAAAACTTCATTTTAAATGCGGGGAGCAACGCCATTGCAACGCCGAGCAACAAGCACATATCTCTGAGTAAAACCCAGATTTTGCGCGATGAGCCGAACGCGCCGTTTACAAGATACCCGAAAAACAATAAAGGGTTTCTGCCCGCGATTATTCCGCAGACAATCGCGCTTAACAAAAGTCCTGCGACAACGGCTATAGCCCTTATCAAAAGTGCTTTCTTTTTACTAATGTCGTTGCGCTTTGTTATGTGAAGCAAAGGTTCGCGCACGGTTTTTTCGTTAGTCATTGTTCTTAGCCTCCTTTTCGCCTTCTTCCGCCTTTTCCTCGGCTTCCTTCCACTGCTTGTCGGTTAAGTTGCTGTCTTTCGCCTTGCCGTAGTTTTTGTCTTTCTTTTCTTCGGTTAAGTCGAGAGAACCGGTCATCATAAGCCCGAGCTGTTCTTTTGTAGTCTTGTCGGCATGAACGATACCCATGTTTTTGCCGTGGCACAAAACCATTATCTTATCGCAAAGCGCAAGCATTACGTCAAGATCTTCACCGACGAACAAAATGCCGGTGCCTTTCTTTTTCTGCTCGTTTAGAATATCGTAAATGGAATAAGCGGAGTTAATGTCAAGACCTCTTACGGGATACGCAGTGACAATGACGTTAGGCGCGGACTCGATTTCTCTGCCGACCAAAACCTTTTGAACGTTGCCGCCCGAAAGCTGTCTTACAGGCGTTTCACTCGACGGCGTTACTATCTGAAGTCGCTCTATAAGCGCGTTAGCGCGTTTTCTTGCGTCCTTTCTATCAACAACGGGGCAAGGCATTTTATTTATAACGCCCGTTATGCAGTTAGCTGCGGTTTTCAAAATGCTTATGAACTTGTTGTCGTTTTTATTTACTTCAAGCTTTTTGATATCGAACTTTCTGTCACCGAAAGTTTTGAGCATCATGTTGTCGGTAACGCTCATCGACGGCACAAGCCCCATGCCGAGTCTGTCCTCGGGGATAAAGCTCATTGAAATGCCTTTTTCGATTATTTTTTTAGCGGGCAAGCCGACGATGCTTTCGCCCTTGTGCATGATAAAGCCTTTCGATATAGGGCGGAGACCCGCGATAGCTTCGCAAAGTTCTTTTTGTCCGCAACCCGTTATGCCCGCAACACCGAGAATTTCGCCGCCGCGGATATAAAAGCTTGCGTTGTCTATGGCAACGCTTCCGTCGTCCGATTTAACTTCGAGTTCTCTTATTTCAAGCAAAGGTCTGTCGAACTTGGTTTCCGGTCTGTCGATTTTGAGTTCCACCTTTTTGCCGACCATCATTTCGGTTAAAACGTTTTGGTCGGCGTCTTTTGTGTCGATTGTGCCTATATATTCGCCTTTTCTCAATATCGCAACTCTGTCGGATATTTCCATAACCTCATTGAGCTTATGCGTAATAATTATTATAGACTTGCCATCCTTACGCATGTTGCGAATAACCGCGAACAACTTTTGTGTTTCTTGCGGGGTTAAAACGGCGGTCGGTTCGTCGAGTATCAAAATATCGGCTCCGCGATACAAAACCTTGACTATTTCAAGAGTTTGTTTTTCGGACACCGACATGTCGTATATTTTTTTGTTTAAGTCTATTTCAAAACCGTAACGATCGCAAATTTTCTGCACGTCGTTACGAATTTTTTTCAAATTAAATTTTATTTTTTTATCAAGTCCCAAGGCAACGTTTTGAAGCGCAGTAAAAATATCAACAAGCTTAAAATGCTGATGTACCATACCGATTTTCAAGTCGTAAGCGTCCTTAGGAGTCTTTATCGAAGCAAGCTTGCCGTCAACGTAAATATGCCCCTCGTCCGGATAATAGATACCCGAAAGCATATTCATAAGAGTGGTCTTTCCGCTTCCGTTTTCACCGAGCAAAGACAAAACCTCGCCTTTGTATAAATCAAAAGACACGCCCTTGTTTGCGTGTACCGTGCCGAAAGTTTTACCTACGTTTTCGAAACGCACGGCAACTTCTATTTTTGCGTTTTCTATACCCTGTACGGTTTTAGAGTCCATTTTTTCACCCTGTAAAAAACAAATATATCCAAGGGGCGTTGATACGCCCCTTGGGTACGTAAAAATGAGTTATTCTGTCAATGTAGATTACTTAGTGTCATCTTTTCTGTAGCTAAGCTTAATTCCGTCGATATCCATATCGAAGTAAGGAGCGGAACGATTGGTCTTAACATCGGATTCAGCGAAGTAAGTGACACCGTTTGCGGTCTTTACAACTTCAAGCCCGTTCTGCTTAGCGGAAAGAAGTTTACCGTTTTCATCGAATTTAACCTCGGTAAGGTTAGCCAACTCGCCACCGGCATATCCGCCTGTTACAGTGAATTTGCTCGTGTCGAATATTTTGAGCGAACCGTTTCTTATAGCAGCGGCAACTTTATCGAGTTCAGC